>JANSXJ010000010.1 GCA_024743015.1 Hyphomonas sp.
AGAATTTTGAGGCCGATCATCTCAAGGCGTTCCTGGAGCATACCGGACTGGGTGACGGAGACGGTATCTTCTTCTCAGCCGGAAAGGCGGCTGATGCGTACAAATTGGCCGGTGCGGCGCGCATCAAGGTCGGCGAGGAGCTGGATTTGGTCGAGCAGGGCGTCTTCCGCTTTTGCTGGATCGTCGATTTCCCGATGTATGAGTGGGACGAGGATAACAAGAAGGTCGATTTCAGCCACAACCCGTTCTCTATGCCACAAGGCGGTCTGGAGGCGTTGGAAGCTGCGTCGACGGATGAAGAGCTCCTCGAAATCAAGGCATTTCAGTACGACATCGTCTGCAATGGCATCGAGCTTTCATCCGGAGCCATCCGAAACCACCGTCCGGAGCTTATGCTAAAAGCGTTCGAGAAGGCGGGATATGGTCCGGAAGTGGTCGAAGCTGAGTTTGGCGGTATGTTGAATGCGTTCCGGTATGGCGCCCCACCGCATGGCGGGATTGCGCCGGGTGTGGACCGTATGGTGATGCTGCTGGCCGATGCGGAGAATATTCGCGATGTCACACTGTTCCCGATGAACCAGCAGGCCCGCGACCTGATGATGCAGGCCCCAAGCCCCGTGCGCGAAGAGCAGCTGCGTGAGCTCCACATCCGCCTCGCGCCGCAGGTGAAGGATAAATAGAGTCTCCGGAGATACCTGCGCAGGCAGGTATCCAATGACCGAGATTTCTACCCGATCACAATAAAAAGACTGGTCCATGGACCCCTGCCTCCGCAGGGGTCTTCGGGTGCAGGGGTGAACGAAATCGCGTCCTCGCTGTGGACGAATCCCATTCGGGCGCGTAGGAGCGTCACCGCTAATACAACTAGGTAGACGCCATGTTCGATATCCGCGCCATTCGTGACAATCCTGACGCTTTCCGGGCCGCTTTTGAGCGCAAGCAAAAAGGGCTGGGCGAGGTTGTTTCCCATATGCTGGATCACGACGCTGCCGTTCGCAAAGCGGTCGCTGACAAGCAGGAAGCGGAGGCCGCTCGGAATGCTAAGTCCAAGGAGATTGGCAAGGCTAAGGCGAGCGGTGACGACGCGCTGTTTGAACAGTTAAGAAAAGAGGTGGCCGAGGCGAAAGACGTGATCGAGGCCGCCGGTGAGCAAGAAGCGGCAGCCCGCGCCGAACTCAACAAGCTTCTCCTCGGCACGCCGAATATCCCGATGCCGGACGTGCCCGTGGGCGAGGATGAAGCCAGCAATGCTGAACAGCATGTCTGGGGCGATCCGAACGCGCGGCAGGGCGGACGCAACGCCGTTCAGGACCATGCTGACCTGGGAGCGGGTCTGAAAAACGCGATCGGGCAACCTCTCATGGATTTCGAGGCGGCAGCCGCCATGAGCGGGGCGCGCTTTGTGGCTCTGCGCGGACGCCTCGCCCGCCTGGAACGCGCATTGGCGAGCTTCATGCTCGACAAACAGACCCTTGAGAACGGGTATGAGGAGATTACGCCTCCTCTTTTGGTGCGCCCTGAGGCTATGGTCGGAACAGGACAATTGCCGAAATTTGGTGAAGAGTCGTTTGAAACGACCAGCGGTCATTGGTTGATTGCAACATCTGAAATTTCGCTCACCAATCTCGTCCGTGAACAAATTCTTGCCGCTGATCAGCTCCCGATCCGTATGACCGGTCATACCCCATGCTTCCGCTCCGAAGCGGGCAGTGCTGGGCGAGACACCAAAGGCATGATCCGCCTGCACCAGTTCAATAAGGTTGAGATGGTCTCCATCGTCCGCCACGAAGAAGAGGGCCTCGCCGAGCTGGAGCGTATGACCAAGTGCGCTGAGGGCATTCTGGAGGCGCTCGACCTGCCATACCGCCGCATGCTGCTCTGCACGGGCGATATGGGCTTCGGCGCACGCAAGACCTACGATCTGGAAGTCTGGCTGCCCAGCCAGAACACCTATCGTGAGATCAGTTCCTGTTCCTATTGCGGGGACTTCCAGGCCCGGCGCATGAATGCGCGATGGCGGCCCGCACCGAGTGAGGACAATGCCAAACCGAAACCCGAATTTGTCCATACACTTAACGGGTCTGGTCTCGCGGTTGGTCGGACTTTGGTAGCTGTGCTGGAGAATTACCAGAACGAAGATGGATCGATTACGGTCCCGGACGTGCTGAAGCCATATATGGGCGGGCTTGAGGTGATCTCGTGAGACTTCTCCTCACCAATGATGATGGCATCAACGCCCCCGGCCTTGAGGTTCTGGAACATATTGCACGGCAATTGACCGATGATATCTGGATCGTCGCGCCCGAACTGGAGCAATCCGGCAAGGGCCGGGCGATATCGCTGACGGAATTTGTCCGCGTTCGTGAGACCGGGCCGCAAAGATACGCTGTCAACGGGACACCCAGTGACTGCGTCCTGCTCGCCCTCGACGAGTTGATGCCGGAGCGTCCGGACTTGATCCTGTCCGGCGTCAATGCCGGGCAGAATATCGCCGAGGATACGACATTCTCCGGTACGATCGCGGCGGCGCTGTTCGGCATGCAACATGGCGTACCCAGCATTGCGCTGAGCCAGTCCAAGGGATTCCAGAACCCGCATTCCTGTCCGTGGGAGACGCCGATGGTCTGGGGCGCGCAGGTGTTGCGCCCGATTATCGAGAAGGGCTGGCCGAACGATCTGATCATCAACATCAACTTCCCTGACCGCGATCCGGAAGATGTGGCGGGCGTCCGCTTCACAAGCCAGGGTCTGCGTGATGAACGAATCATTCGGACAGAAGCACGGGAAGATCTTCGCGGAAACGCCTATTACTGGATCGGATATCGAGGAAAACTCTCCAATCCGGACGAAGGCACGGATCTGCGCGCTATTTATGACGGTTACATCTCTGTAAGCCCCCTACATGTGGATTTGACGCATGATGCGTTTCTGGCTGAGATGCGTGAGACATGGCCGACTTGATTCCTGATCCCATGCGAGCTGCGCGGCTCGTGCTTTCGCTAAGGCGGCAGGGGGTGACGGATGATGGGGTCCTCACGGCTCTGGAGACCGTAGATCGCGGCGTTTTCGTTGCACCTCACCTATCGAGCATGGTGGCCGAAGATTGCGCCTTGCCGATCCCTTGTGGACAAAGCATCCCGAGACCCATCGTAACGGCGAAGCTCCTGCGGGCATTACAGGTTTCCCCGGGCAAGCAGGAGCGCGTCCTGCTGATTGGATCAGGGTCCGGATATACGGCGGCCTTGCTCAGCCAGATTAGTCGCCATGTGTACGGGATCGAGCGCTACGAACGACTGGTGGAACAATCACGGCAGCGACTGAACGATCTGGCGGTGGAGAATGTTTCCATTCGGCATGGAAATGGATTGACGGGGCTTCAGGAGCACGGTCCCTATGATCGGATATTGCTGACAGGGGCGGTAAAAACGATCCCCGCCGTCTTGATTGAGCAACTCGGCAAGGGCGGCCTGCTTGTCACGCCGATAGAGACGAGTTCTGGGCCTCAGATTCTACGAACCGTTAGCAAATCCAAAGCGGTAAACGACGAACCTATGCCCGATCGTCTCGCGCTTCTTTCTGAGGGGGTCTCTCAGCGCCTCTGAAGGCATTGAGCGGCTATTGCAGGTCCGGGCTCTCACACTCACCTGCAATGGCGATGCTGGCACCAGCTGCCGCCGCCTCACAGGCATTCCCGTAAGTCTGGCCATCACAGCCACAGACAGGAACGTATTCACGAGTGCATATTTCGGGACGCGGCTGACAGGTGCCCGCACCATCCAGAATTTCCAGGCATTGCCCTGGTTCCTGCTGGCAATAGAAGCCTGCGGGACATTCAAGACCGGCAATACCTCCGCAAGCCTCCCCGGTTGGATCAATTGCGGGGAGCGTTTCTTCGATAATCGTCTCGACAATTTCGGGCTCAGAGGTCTCTGACTCAGGCGCATCGCCGCCACCGCACGCGGTCAGCAATACAGCGCTGAGTGATAAGATTAGCACACGCATCGGGCACTCCCCTTCAGTCCCATTTCCCTGTGCAGCATAGAAAAGAAAAACCGGCGACGCCAGAGCAGGCCGCCGGTTTCCCGTGTTTTGTAATGAAATGCCTATAAATCAGGCTTTTGCGGCCGCTTCCTGGAGGCGCGCAAAGATGTTCTGACCGTGACCCGAGCCAGATTCGAAGTGGGTTTGTACAGATGTATCGGTGATCTGGTCCCATTTTGCCGCGACGGCTTCGGCGGTCAGGGCGTCGCCCTGTCCGACAAATGCGCCTTTTGTCTCGACGATTTGCGCCATCGAAAACGCTCCCGCGCCAGCGGAAAGGATCATCCCGGTTGGGGCATCCTCTTTAACCAGGTTCATCACGCCAGGCGTGACGTATTCCGGCTTGAGATTGTCGAGCATCGCCTGAGGCATCAGACCTTCTGTCATTCGCGTCGCCGCGATTGGGCATATCGTGTTGATTTTGATGTTGTTCTTAGCGCCTTCAATTTTCAGCGTGTTCATCATACCGACGACGCCGAGCTTGCCCGCGCCATAGTTGGCCTGTCCAAAATTACCGTAGAGGCCGGTAGAAGAGGTGGTCACGACAATACGGCCATAATTCTGCTCTTTCATGATGTTCCAGGCAGCGTGTACCGGCTTGAACGTACCTCGCAGGTGGACGTCGAGGACCAAGTTGATGTCTTCCGTCGTCATCTTGGAGAAGGATTTGTCGCGAAGGATACCGGCATTAGCAATGATGATGTCGATCCGGCCAAAGGCCTCCATCGTGTCATCGATCATTTTCTTGACGCCTGCATCATCAGCTACGGAAGAACCGTTCGCAATCGCTTCACCGCCCATAGCCTTGATTTCAGCAACAACGGCTTCTGCAGCTTCAGAATTGCCACCGGATCCATCCATAGCGCCGCCGAGGTCGTTGATCACGACTTTTGCGCCGCGCCGGGCGAGCTCCAACGCGTGTTGGCGACCAAGGCCGCCGCCGGCTCCTGTTACGATAGCAACGCGATCATCAAAACGAATGGACATGGGTGTGCCTCCTAGAACATTTACTCATTGTGCGAGTGCGAAGGCCTTGCACCATCCGCTGACGTAAACGTCAAGCGTCGACGCTGCGTTACCTCTTGTCAGGGCAGGACCGGCATGGTCGCTAGGCGGAAACAGAACCACAGGAGTCTCCCATGCTTGCTTACGTCACTCTCGGATCGAACAATTCCGAAAAAGCTGTTGAATTTTATGACGCTGTCCTCGCCGAAATGGGCGCCAAGCGGTTTTTCGACAATGGGCGGCTCTACTTCTATGGAGTGGAACCTGGTCAACCAATGCTCGCCATTGGCGGTCCATATGACGAAGGAACTGCGACGAACGGTAACGGAGTGATGCCAGCGCTGGGCGTACCTGATCGAGAAACAGTTGACCGTGTCTACGCCAAAGCGATCGAGCTCGGTGCGCCGAGTGAGGGTGAGCCAGGTGAGCGCATGCCAACCTTCTATGGCGGTTACTTTCGCGATCCCGATGGCCACAAGATTTGCGTTTGCAAACTCGGATAGATCACATTGCTGACAACAATACTGGCCCGCTCGGCAAGAGCGGGTTAGTCCTTTCTCAGGGAAACGACCAAGTGAGGATCTGCTGATGGAATGGGGCTGGGATAATGCGCGGGCGTTGCTCGGAATTGCGATGATTTTTGGCATCGCGTGGGGCCTGTCGGAAAACAAGAAAGCCTTTCCGTGGAAGATCGCCCTCGGTGCCGTTGGAATCCAGTTCGCATTTGCCCTTATCCTGTTCGGTATTCCGATTATCCGCGAAGCGCTCTTTGCCGCTAATATCGTTGTCGACAGCCTGATCAACGCCACGGCCTACGGCACTCAGTTCGTGTTTGGACCGACATTCGGAACTCAGGCGGGCTGGGAAGAATTCACCGGACAACCGGGACCAATATTTGCCGTCCATTTGCTGCCATTGATCATCGTCGTCGCAGCGCTGTCAGCCATACTCTGGCACTGGCACATCCTGCGCTGGGTCACCAAGGGCTTCGCATTCGTTTTTCGCAAAGGCATGGGGCTAGGTGGAGCGACCTCACTGGCTGTGTCTGCGAACGTCTTCATGGGGATGACCGAAGCGCCGGTACTGGTGAAACCATACCTGAAAGGCATGTCGCGATCTGAGATATTCATCCTGATGGTCGCAGGGTTCGCGACAGTCGCCGGCAGCGTTCTGGTGCTCTACGGCGTTTTCCTGAAAGACGCGCTACCCAATGCGCTTGGGCAATTACTAGCCGCGTCGCTCATCGCAGCGCCCGCTGCAGTCGCTCTGGCGCTCATCATGGTGCCGGAGAGTGTCGATTCGAAGCTACGCGCGCATGAGCCTGATTTTGAGTACGAGTCCACTATGGACGCGTTCGCGACTGGCGCTTCAGATGGCCTGAAAATTCTTGCGAACATTGTCACGATGCTGATCGCGGCCTTCGCGCTGCTCTTCCTCGTCAATTCCGGGCTTAGCGCTTTGCCCGATTTCAACGGAGCGCCGCTCTCGATTGAACGCGTACTTGGCTGGGTCTTTGCCCCGATCATGTACATGGTCGGCGTTCCCATGTCAGAAGCTGCACAATCTGGATCTCTGATCGGTATCAAGACGGTTTTGACCGAGTTTGTAGCATTTCTGCAGCTCGCCGGTGAAGGCGGGGAAGGCCTGTCTGATCGCACCACGATGATCACCGCTCACGCCATTTGCGGTTTCGCCAATTTTGGCTCTATCGGGATCCTGATTGGCGGTCTGTCGATCATCGAACCGCAGCGGCGGACGACATTCCTGGAGCTCGCCTGGAAGACTTTGGTGGCGGGCACGCTAGCGACGTGTCTGTCGGGCGCCGTCGTTGGGGCTTTGCCGCAAGCCTTGTTCTTCGGGAGTTAGCCGAACCTAATGTTCAGAACGATCTTATTGACCGCCGCCGCGCTTGGCGTTGCCATGACGGCGAATGCGCAATTTGCATTTGAGAATGAGCAAAAAGCGCTTCGTGAAGACGTTGCTGAGTGCATGCTTGAACGCGGTTTGGATCCGGACGGACCCGTTTCGCCGTTCTGCGTCAGCCGCCAGAACCGCGTTTTGTCCACGATCGTAACTTTTGGCGACCGTAATCCGCTGAGCGCTGGATCTATATCTATCCTCGATGCCGAGAACATTGAGCGTGTCTCGGCCGATCATCCTGCTGAAGTCCTGAACACGCTTCCGGGCGTGAATATCCACACCAATTCCGGACAGGAGCACCTCCTCGCGATCCGGTCTCCCGTGCTGACAGGGGGCGCGGGGCAGGGGAGTTTCCTCATTCTGGAAAACGGTGTGCCGACCCGTTCGCCGGCCTTCGGTAACGTCAACAGCCTGCTGGAACCTCATCACGAAACTGCAGAAACGATTGAGATCGTGCGCGGGCCGGGATCTGCCAAATATGGATCGAACGCCGTACACGGTCTGGTAAATGTCATCCTCGCCGATCCGAGCGGGGAGGCGTTCAAGCAACTCAATGCATCCTACGGATCGCTCGGCCGGTATAAGGGCGATTTCATCTTTGATCAGGGCTATCTCGGTCGCGCTTCGCTTTCTGCACAAAAGGATGTGGGCTGGCGCGACGATACAGACGTGTTCCAGTTGAAAGGTTCGGGGGTGGCCGAGACGGTATTCAAAGGCTGGAATGTGACCGCGTGGGGATCAGCTTCTTATCTCGAGCAGGAAACAGCCGATTTCATCCAGGGACCTGATGCATACGAGGATCGCGATCTCGCCCGTGCGAATGATGACCCGTTGGCTTATCGCGACGCTTGGTCGGCGCGCGGCGCGCTTCGGCTGGAACGCGAGCAATTCGGCGGAACACTCTCGTTCACACCGTTTGCGCGTATCCAGCAGATGGATTTTCGCCAGCACTTCCTGCCATATCGCGGCTTCGAAGAGAACGGTCACAAGGCTATCGGTCTGATGGCCCGATATGACCGCGAATTGAGCGAGACAGTCGCTCTTCGTAGCGGTTTGGACGTCGACCTCGCGAGCGGCTACCTGGAGGAGTTTCAACCCAAACCCTTTGGCTTTTTTCCGGGAGATTCGCGCTTCCCGGTCGGAGTTCACTATGACTATGCCGTAGCGACCCAGGTCGGCGCGCTATGGGGTGAAGTGGATCTTAAACTGTCGGATCAAATGACCCTGTTCGGAGGGCTGCGCGGCGAGGTTCATGCCTATGACTACGAGACGGACGCGCCAGTTGGCATCAACGGACGCTTCAATGTCCCCGCGGATCGCACTGATGATTTTGACTTCATTACGCCAAAGCTCGGTGTTGTTTACGAGGCCACCGATACTCTGTCACTGTACGCTAATTATGCCCGCGGGAGCCGTGCACCTCAGGCGAGTGATCTATACCGGCTTCAATCCAGACAAGGTACGGCGGAAGCCAAGGTGGAGACACTCGACAGCTTCGAAGTCGGTTTGCGCGGAAGCGCGCTAGACGGAAACCTTGTTTTCGATATTGCTGCGTATACCGCAGACAAAGACGATTTCTTCTTCCGGGACTCAGACGGCTTGAATGTTACGGACGGATCCACGCGGCATCAGGGTATTGAGGTCGCCGCGAACTGGATCTTGAACGATCAGTTCGTACTGGGCGGGAATATCAGCTGGTCTGATCAGACCTATACATTTGATCGGTTCGGCGAAGCCGGGAATGAGATTATTCGAGACGGCAATCAGATCGACACGGCCCCTGAATGGTTGGCCAATATTGCGCTGACCTGGTCACCGAACGAAACCGCATCCTTGCAACTGTCCGCAGACTATGTCGGCGAGTATTTCACCAATGCCGCGAACACGCAGGACTATCCCGGCCATCTGGTGGCCAACCTACGCGGCAACTATGCCGTCAACGACGCTGTCGAAGCCTTTATTATCCTGCGTAATCTAACGGATGAAGCTTATGCTGATCGCGCCGATTTTGCCTTCGGCAACGAACGCTACTTCCCAGGCGAACCGTTAAACGTCACATTCGGGATCCGAAAAACATTCCAATAAACTCCAGCCGAGGCCACCGCCATGAAGCTTTATCACGCCCCTCAAGCCGTTAATCCCGAACGAACGTACAATTTCCTCAAAGCCAAGGGAAAACTCGATGCGGTGGAGATTGTTGAGATTTCGATCATGAAAGGCGAACACAAGCAGCCTGAGTATCGCGAGCTCTCCCCGTTTTCACAGGTGCCCGTACTGGTGCTCGACGACGGCACGACGATTACGGAGAGCCGGGCAATTTGCAGCTACTTCGAGCACATGTTCCCCGATCCGAACCTGATGGGATCCGATGCACTCGAGAAAGGCCACATCGAGATGTGGGACCGACGCGTAGAGTTCATGATGATGATGCAATTTGCGACATGGTTCCGCAACGCACACCCCATCATGGCGCCGTTGGAAAACCCTCAACTACCGGAAGCCGCTGCGAAAGCCGAGAAGAGCGTGAAGAAGTTTGCCGAACGCCTCGACAAGCATCTGGCAGGTAAGGATTGGGTCGCCGCAGAGCGGTTCTCAATCGCGGATATAACTCTGTTCCTGACCTGTGGGTTTTGCGGCGTCATGCGCTGGAAACCCCAGCAAGACCACGAAAACATTGGTCGCCACTTCGAAAACGTCGCTGCGCGCCTAGCGTAACAGATCGGCCAGAGCAGGACGCAACTCGATCAGCAGGTCCTGCGGGACGAGACCGGGGCCTACGCGGAGACTAGCGTCTCCGTGCAACCAAACGCCCGCACAAGCGGCTTCGAACGCAGGCATCGCTTGCGCGAGTAATCCGGCGATCATGCCTGCCAGCACGTCGCCGGTCCCGGCTTTTGCGAGATACGGGGACGCGTGACCGTTCTCAGCCAAGCGCCCGTCTGGCGCGGCGATGAGCGTTCGAGACCCCTTCAATACGACCACCACATTCAATTGCTTCGCAACGTCAATCGCTTTCTGTGCCGGGTTATCGCCAATCTTTCCAAAATAGCGCTCAAACTCGCCGGCGTGCGGTGTGATGACTTTGGTGGGATGATCGAGCTCACCACAGAGTCGGATCGCGTCAGCGTCCAGGACCAATCCTAGCGCCTTGTTAGAGGCCTTGATCACTTCACCAGCGTTTGAATCACAACCTCCTGGCCCGGCCAGGATCACGTTCGGACGATTGATCTCATCCAGGCCTTCTTCTCGCACCATGATGTCAGCGGGTAGCGTCGCACGATAAACCTGGGCTTGTTCAGCGCTCAAAACAGTAACGAGACCGCTCCCAATGCGCGAACTCGCCTCCGCCGCGAGACGGGTTGCGCCTGTATAGGATTTGGAACCCAACAGGAGCGTATGTCCGCGAGAATATTTATAATCGTCCGCATGCGGTCGCGGCAACGCTTCGCGCCAGAGGTTGGGAGTGTTGGATAGAGGCTTCACCCCGGATATATGCAGCCGAGCAACGGCGAACGCTAGCATTTTCCAGTGAATACCTGTTTAGGCAGGGATTGAATCCTTCTGCCGCGCCAGCCACGCATCCACGTCAGTCAGAGCCCGAGCCGCCTGAGAGCGTTTCTTCGCGCGGCCCTTGTCCTTACCTCTGAGACGCTTGCCGGTTTCGGGATCCTTGGTTTGGACCGTATCCGGATCGGCAGGCGGGAACAGACCGAAATTGATGTTCATCGGTTGGAAAGTCGCTTTGCCTTCCAGATGTCCGCCCGTAATGTGTTTGATCAGCGCGCCCAACGCCGTGGTTTCAGGAGGATTGGGAAGCTCACGCCCAAGTCGCTCTGCTGCGGCGAACCGACCGGCGAGCAGCCCCATTGCGGCGCTTTCAACATAGCCTTCGACTCCTGTAACCTGACCGGCGAAACGTATCCTCGGAAGGGATTTCATGCGCAGACGTTCGTCGAGCAATTTGGGTGAGTTCAGGAACGTATTTCGATGAATCCCGCCGAGTCGCGCAAATTGTGCGTTTTCCAGACCAGGAATCGCGCGGAAGATCTCGGACTGCGCTCCATATTTCAGCTTGGTCTGGAACCCGACCATATTCCACAAGGTCCCAAGCGCATTATCCTGCCTGAGCTGAACAACCGCGTGGGCCTTCACGTCTGGATTGTGCGGATTGGTGAGCCCAACGGGTTTCATCGGTCCGAACCGAAGCGTTTCGCGCCCGCGCTCGGCCATGACTTCGATTGGCAGGCATCCCTCGAAATACGGCGTGTCCTTCTCCCACTCCTTGAACTCGGTTTTTTCACCTTCAATCAGCGCATCGATGAAGGCGTTATATTGCACTTCATCCAAAGGACAGTTGATATAGGCCGCGGTGTCGCCGTGCGGGCCTGGCTTATCATAGCGCGACTGCCGCCAAGCTTTGTCCATGTCGATGCTGTCCACATAGACGATCGGTGCAATGGCGTCGAAGAAGGCGAGATCCTCTTCCCCCGTGTGCGCGCGGATCGATTCGGCGAGGGGTAGGGAGGTCAGCGGTCCTGTTGCGATGATGACACTATCCCAGTCCGCGGGTGGTAGGCCATCAACCTCTTCGCGCACGATACTTATCAAGGGGTGGGCCTCAAGTTTCACCGTCACCGCCTCTGCAAAGCCTTCCCGGTCAACCGCCAGTGCGCTCCCGGCGGGAACCTGGTGTTTGTCTGCTGTCGGGATGATGATGCCATTGGCGCGGCGCATTTCTTCATGCAGGACGCCGACTGCGTTCAACTCATGATCGTCAGAGCGAAACGAGTTGGAGCAGACGAGTTCCGCAAGCTTATCGGTCTGGTGCGCATCTGTGCCTTTGACCCCGCGCATTTCGTGCAGAATGACCGGTACGCCCATATTCGCTGCTTGCCAGGCCGCTTCGGAGCCAGCCATGCCGCCGCCGATAATGTGGATAGGTTTGATCTCACTCATTCGGGCGATTTGCGTCTGATCCCCTGCGACGTCAAGCGCAAGGGCGCAGACTAGGGCTAGGCAATCGGAAAGGCGCTCTCTAAATGGGGCGCATGACGACTGAACAGCTTTCCCCCGAATCGATCCTTTCAAACCTGCTGGAAACTTGCAGCAAGGCTGGCGCGACTGGCGCAGACGCGTCTTATGGCCGCTCTGACGGCGTGAGCGTCGATGTAAGAGAGGGCAAACTGGAGGGAATAGAGCGTTCCGAAGCCCAGGGCGTATCTCTGCGGTGCATGTTTGGTCAGCGACAAGCCTCTGTGTCCGGTTCAGACGTATCCGAAGCGGGCCTGAAGGCGCTTGCGGAACGCTGCGTCGCGATGGCGAAGGTTGTACCCGAAGACCCTTATTGCGGTCTGGCCCCGGCAGAAGACCTGGCTAAGGATCTTCCCGAACTCGATGTCTCAGGCGACGGTGAAATCGCGACGGAGACGCTTGAACGTGATGCAATCGCAGCGGAAGCCGCAGCGCTCGCGGTTCCCGGCGTTCAACAAGTCTCAGGGTGCGGCAATGGGTGGAGCGTGAGCGAACGTTGGGTCGCGGCCACAAATGGGTTTTCTTCGTATCGGTTAAGTGGATCAACCGGTCTCGGACTGGCAGCGGTGGCGGAAAAAGACGGCGCGATGGAACGGGATTATGAAAGTCGCTCAGTCAGACGGCTGGAGGACAGGCCTTCCGCAGAAGAGATCGGACGCATTGCCGGAGAGCGCACGGTTGCACGGTTGGGCTCGCGCAAAGTCAAAACCCAGACCGGCACTGTTATCTATGATCGCCGCGTCGCTGGAAGTCTCATCGGTGCGTATCTATCGGCGATCAGTGGGCCGAGTGTCGCGCGCGGGGTGTCCTTCCTCAAAGACTCTCTGGGAGAGCAAGTATTCGCCTCGGGTGTAAACCTTATCGATGACCCGTTCAGAAAACGCGGGATGGGGAGCCGGGCGCATGACGGCGAAGGCCGCGCTGTCGCTCAAGCGAAACTGGTTGAAAACGGCGTCCTGACACGCTGGTTGTTGAACGGTGCCTCCGCCAAACAGCTTGGTGTGAAGCCAAACGGATATGCCAGTGGCGGTTTTGGTTCGACCCCAAGCGTTGGCGTGTCAAACGCCTATATCGAAGCGGGAACGCGGACCCCGGAGGAGATGATGCGGGACGCCGGTAAAGGCCTTCTGGTCACTGACATGTTCGGCCCCTCAATCAACCCAAACACAGGCGATTACTCTGTCGGGGTTGCCGGTTTCTGGTTTGAGAGCGGCGAGATCCAGTATCCCGTCTCCGAAGTGACCATAGCCGGTGATTTGCCGGGAATGTTCGCGCGTCTGATACCAGCGTCCGATCTGGAGTTTCGTGGGTCTCGCGATGCGCCATCTCTGTTGATCGAGGACATGTCGATTGCCGGTGAGTGATCTCGACCGCGAAGATCTCGACATATTGAGATCTGTTGCCCGCGAAGCGGGTGAGCTCGCTGTCGACTATTTCGAGCGCTCTGACGTACGGTTCTGGGATAAGTCCAAAGGAAACCCGGTGACCGAGGCGGATCTTGCGGTGAACAATCTGATCCAGCAGCGCTTGATGCGCGCGCGCCCGGATTATGGCTGGCTTTCGGAAGAAACGGCCATCAATAATGATACACGCACAGCGAAACGCGTCTGGATCGTAGATCCTATAGACGGAACCCGCGCCTTCATGCGCCAGGAGCCATATTGGTGCATCGGGCTCGGCGTCCTTGATCAGGGGCTTCCGCATGCCGCCGTGGTCCGCGCACCAATTCTCGGAGAAACCTATTCGGCTGTTCGGGGAGGCGGCGCTCGGCTCAATGGCAAGCCCATCAAGGTTACGGATTGCGCTCAGGAAGACGGCTGCAGAATCATCACCAATGAAGGTATGCTGACACATCCAGCCTGGCCCGTCCCATGGCCCGCAGTAGACCTCGTTCACCCCAAACCCAATGCTACTCTCATCCGAATGTGTTGGGTGGCCGCTGGGAAGGCCGATGCGGCACTCACGCTTTGGCGTAAATCGGATTGGGATCTCGCTGCAGGCACGCTCGTGGTTGAGGAGGCAGGTGGCGTCGCGACAACCCACCTGGGTGAACCCTACCTTTTCAATCGCGGAGAACCTGCACAAAGAAGTCTGTTGGCGGCTGGAAAGGCCCTGCATTCCCTGTTATCAGCGCGAGTCAAAGGCGTCAGATTGCCAGATCCGAACTGGACCGTGCGCCCGTATGATCAGACACAGACGATGGAGCGCCAGACCATGGGCGATACTGCTACTTCAAAACAACTCCTTCACCTCGTCATCGGAGGCGAGTTGAAAGACGTCACCGACGTTCAGTTCGAAGACCTATCAAAAATCGACTTCGTAGGGGCGTTTGCCAGCTACAAAGAGGCATATGATGCTTGGAAAGGTGCTGCTCAGCGCACGGTAGACAGCGCAGAGACGCGATACTTCATTCTGCACGCGCACAAGCTGCTCGACCCAGAGACAGGTGACCATCATCACGTCTGAGCCAGCCAAGGAACGCAACAGGCGGTCTCTGGCCCGATTATTGGGCAAACATTTCTGGCCGCATCGAAACTGGTTCATCGCCGGAACCCTGTTTGCTGTTCTGACCTCGATATGCGCGGTCGGATATGGCGCCGTGCTGGGATATGTCGGCAATTCCATCCAGTGTCAGATTGAAGGCGGCACCGGAGACGCCTGCGATTCCGTCCAGAATATCGCGCAAAGCGTTGGCCTGACCGCCTCAAGCGGTTGGATCTGGTTCGGCATTTACGCCATCATCGCGCTGACGGCCGTACGCGCCATTTCCATGTACGCGATGAACATGTTGAACAATACCGGCGTGCAACGCGGGCTGGTTTCCATCCAAAGCGTTCAGTTCGACGCACTGACGGACGGTGACTATGCGCGCGTGGCGGGGGATAATTCGGGCGGCTTCGTCTCGCGTTTTATCAATGACGTGAACGCGATCCGCGATGCGGCCCTTCGGTTTGCCAACAATTTCACCAAAAGCCTTGTGACGATTATCGGCGTGCTGGTCGTGCTGTTGATTGTCGACTGGCAGCTGGCGGTTATCATCCTGGTCGTCTACCCGCTCGCGCTCGGACCGGTCATCGCGCTTGGCAACTCCATTCGCGCGCGCTCCAAAAAGGCACAGCATCAGATCGGCGAAGTCACCGCCCTCGTATCAGAGGGCCTGCAATCGGCCCGCGTCGTCAAAGCATATGGGTTGGAGGATTACCAGAAAGAGCGTGGGAAGACCGGTTTTGCCGAGCGCTCTCGACTTTTTCTACGCGTGCTGTCTCAACGCGCCGCTGTCGATCCCGTCCTCGAAGTCGTTGGCGGGATCGCAATCGCGGCTCTGTTGGGATTTGTGTCCTTCCGCATCGCAGCAGGCACCAACACATTGGGTGATTTACTTGCAATCATTGCATTGATCGGTGTCGCGTCACCAGAAGTACGTGCACTCGGATCTATCACCGCGGTTGCACAAGAAGGCGCCGCTGCAGCGGATCGGGTCTATGAAATCATAGACGCTCCCGCCGGCGTAACGGACAAGCCAGACGCCAGGAAAATCACCAGCGCAACCGGTAAGATTGCGTTTGAGGATGTACATTTCTCATATCCAGACGGCACCGAAGCCCTCAAAGGCTTGAGCTTTTCCACCCGGCCCGGAGAAACCGTTGCCATTGTTGGACCAAGCGGCGCAGGAAAATCGACAATCTTCAACTTGATCCTGAGGCTTTACGACGCGACTGCGGGCGCCGTGAAGGTTGAGGGGGTCGATGTCCGCAATCTGGACTCAAATTCTCTTCGAGGTGCAACGGCACTCGTTTCCCAGGACACTGCTTTGTTTGACGATACGATCGGTTCGAACATCGCTCTCGGACGCTTAGGCGCCGATGAATCTGAGATTGAGGCCGCAGCGAATGCTGCAAATGCGCACGATTTCATCTTGGAGCTTCCCGATGGCTACGCCTCGCAAGCAGGAGAGATGGGTCGCAACCTGTCCGGCGGTCAAAGGCAACGCGTGGCGCTGGCCCGCGCTATCCTGCGAGACGCGCCGATCCTGATGCTGGATGAAGCGACGTCCGCCCTCGATGCGGAAAGTGAGGCGAAGGTCCAAGCGGCGCTCGCTGAATTTGCCGCTAACCGAACAACTCTGATCATCGCTCATCGCCTGTCGACGGTCCGGGCGGCCGATCGGATCATCGTCGTGGACGATGGCCGCATCGTTGAAACGGGGTCGCATGATGAACTGATGGAGCGAAACGGCGTTTACCGGAAACTGGTAGAGCTGCAGCTCAGTTAAGCACCCGCCAGCGGACGTTCCTGTGGAACTTGCGAGGCCGCGCTCTTGAGGAACCGTGCGAGTTTCTCAGAACTCTCGGCTCCTTGCACGGCGAGCTGTCGCATGGCGATAAACGTTGGCACGCCGGAGACGCCCATTTGACGAAACAGGTTTTGTTCGCCTCGAACGCTATCGACATCCGCATCACTGGCGAGCAAGTCTGAGACGATATTTGCATCCAGACCTATCTCTGATGCGATTGTCACCAGGACTTCATGGTCACCAATATCGAGCCCTTTGGAGAAATAGGCTTCGAACAGCTTTTCCTTGGCTTCCATGCCGCGCGATTGTCCTTGCGCCCAGTGTACAAGGCGGTGGGCGTTGAAACTGTTGGGCCGCCAGGAGATCTTCTCGAAATCGAACGGAATGCCTTCTTCCTGACCATACTGAATGAGTGCATCGCGCATCGAGTTCGCCCGGTCTCGGCTTTGATCCGAGCCGAAACGGGCTTTCATATAGGCTTTGTAGTCAGTACCACCGGCCGGGATGGAAGGGTCGAGCTCAAACGGGCGGAACAAGATCTCGACGTCGAGATCGGGCACCAGATCCATAGCCCCTTTCAGGCGGCGCAACCCGACCCAGCACCAGGGACAGACCAGGTCTGATACCATCTCAATGTGTAACGTCATGGGGCAGATCCTTCCTGAGCGTGGGCTTTCAAGTGCGCCAGGTCCACAATGGAAAGCGTCTTGTAGTGTGTTGCGTTCAGATCAACAGGCGGCGCGACGCCCATCTGACGCGCCTCTTCCCAACGAGAGGCGCAAAGACACCATTTATCACCGGGCTTGAGACCGGGAAACTGAAACTCCGGTCGGGGTGTGATCAGGTCATTCCCACGATTGAAGCTGTATTGAAGAAATTCTGCGGTGACCGTCACGCAGACGGTATGCATCCCATGATCCATCGGCCCGGTATTGCAGCATCCATCGCGGAAAAACCCTGTCAAAGGCGAGTGACTGCAAGACGCCAGCGCGTTCCCCAGCACATTCTTTGCTGTATTGACCTCATCCATCATGTCGCGGGAACATTTTGCGGTTTGCTGGCAGCGGATTGCAGGACGCCCCAATATCCATGCTGGACCTCCATTTGCGCCGTGATGCCTTTTTTGTCTAACAGTCTGTGCGCCTCGGCCAGGCGATAGAAGGGCAGGTGCATGAACATGTGATGCTCACAATGATAGTTTACCCAATAAGGCGCTATAAAAACGCGTTCCAGCAGGTTCGCCCGCGTGGTGCGAGCGTGTTGCATCGGATCATCATGATCCGGAACGACCGCATGCTCAGCAATATTGCGAAGTCGCGTGATCATCATATTCCACGTGGCCATGGGCAGAAGCCAGAGGACGAAAAACGCCCACCAATAGCCGAGCAGCGTCAGAATCGCTAAGATGGCGGCATTGGTAATCAGAAACGGAATTACGGCCTCTCTCGCGTTCTGAGACCGGTTTTCGGCGCCTTTTTGATTGCGAATGCCAATACCCATTGCATTCGAGAGCTGATTCACCCGCTGTTTGTAGAACGTCTGCCCGGTCAAGTCCCGAATAATCTTTCGGCGAAGCGAGGATTTGGTGATCGGGAAGGGCGCCGACAGGATGAGATCCGGATCTTCCGGCTGCTGCGCATATTTATGATGCTGCAGGTGATACGGTCGATACGCCTTCAGGCTGCCACCAATGGGCGCGCCCGAGAGCCAGTGACCGAAAAAGTGGTTGAGCGTTTTATTCTGCGACAGACCGCCATGTGCGGCCTCGTGCATGAGAACTGCCAATCCGAGCTGTCGTGCGCCGATAATTGGGACAGCCAGAATGATCAGCCAAGGCTGCCAGATAGCAGCCGCCATGGCGAGGCCAATCACGACCCAAGCATGAACGACCATACCGAGCCCCAAGAGATCGGATCGACGGGACACATGCTCCCATTCTTCTCGACTAAACAGATCAAGGGGGCGGATTCGTTTCGCAGCGGCCATTCTTGGATAATACAGCCCTTTCCTAAGGGCAGACAAGCATGTCCTAGAGCAATGCCGCGATTGTCAGACCAGCAAGGACGATGGCTCCGGCCCAGACATTCGATTTGAACATTGCCAGTGAGAACGCTTCGCGGTCTTTGGACAGGGTCGACACCTGCCAGATCCCATGCGCCAAGAAAGCCAGCGCCAGAAGCGCCCCAATTCGGCCGGCCCCAGCGAAATATGCGCCTAGAAAGATCAGAGCCGTCGCCGCCATGTGAAAGACGAAGATCCCGGTCAAGACCTTGTCCCCGAACAGTCGCGCGGTCGACTTCACGCCGACCAATTCATCGTCATCTCGGTCCTGCATCGCATATATCGTGTCATAAGCGACGGTCCAGCAAACCAGGCCGAGATAAAAGACCACAGTGGCCCCTGTAACACTGGTTGCAGTCGCAGCCCCAACCAGCACGCCAAAATTGAACGTGAAGCCCAACCAAGCCTGAGGCCACCATGTTATACGCTTCATGTACGGGTAGGCCGCGACGAGCGGTATCGCCAGTAGCGCGACGATCTTCGCATCGAAAGGTAAAAACACCCAGACGAAAAAGCCGACCACAAGTTGCGCTGCCAAGAACGTATAGGCCTGAGACAGGGTCAGATCGCCAGCGGGGAGGGGCCTTTCGGCCGTACGGGCCACTTCCGCATCAACATCGCGATCACGAATATCGTTCCAGGTGCAACCAGCCCCTCGCATGGCGATTGCACCGATGGCGAACAGAACGATCCACACCAGATCTATCCATGCAAATCCACCTGGAACCCGCATGAGCGCGAGACCCATCCAGCAAGGCAGCAGCAATAGCCAGATCCCCACCGGGCGATCCCAACGTGCAAGGGCGGCATATGGGCGGCTCTCTTCGGGTAATTGGCGCAACCAGCCGGGCAGGGCACTATCTAACGGAATTCCGCGGCGCTCGTCCTCGTTGGAATCAAACTCAGTCATCGGGTCTCTATAGCGGGTTTTATTTCTCGCGCCATGGCTTAACGCGGCAATCAGAGCGGCTTATAGACCGCAGAATGAGCCATATTGCCCGCATCTTAGTTGAGAAGCCCCTTGCGCTGGATCACTCGATTGAGCTGCCGGAAGCGCAGAGCAAGTACTTGCTAAGGGTCATGCGCCTAACGGATGGCGCCTTGGTCCGTGTTTTCAATGGCCAAGACGGCGAGTGGGTCTGTTCTCTTTCGGTCGAAAGAAAAACCGCCGTTCTCACACCGACCAAGAACCTAAGGCGGCAAGAGAAAGGTGCAGAACTCACCCTACTATTCGCACCAATCAAGAAAGCGCGGACCGACTTTATCGTCGAAAAGGCTACCGAACTCGGTGTGTCGGACATCCGACCGATATTGACCGACTATACCCAAAGCCAACGGGTTCGAACCGATCGAATGCGTCTTTTGGCAATCGAAGCCGCAGAGCAGACTGAGCGGATGGATCTGCCAGCGATTCACGAAGCCGCGCCCCTGAGTAAAACGCTCGCCTCATGGGACAAAGCGACTCCGCTTATTTTTTGCGACGAGGGCGGACGATCCGCGTCCATGGCTGAACAGTCGAATCGACTCGCCGGCAAACCGGCAGGCATCTTGATCGGTCCCGAAGGCGGATTCTCTCCAAAAGAGAGGGATATGTTGCACGCTCTCGATTTCGTGATCCCCATTACGCTGGGGCCGCGCATCCTTCGCGCAGAGACAGCGGTTGTGTCCGCGCTCACCCTTTGGCAGTCGTTGTTTGGAGATTGGCAGAAGGCACCCTATCTGCCTGAAGCAGAATAAGTGCCGGGAGGGCAGGGGCGTGACAACTCCAACGACAGACATTGACGAAAATGCACCGCGAATTTCCGGCAAGACGGAACTCGTCGAATGGTTTGAAGTCGGCAGCAAACCCAAAGCCGATTGGCGTATTGGAACCGAGCACGAAAAGTTCGGGTTCACCTGGAGCGATCTGAAACCACTTCCGTATGACGGCGCCGCTTCGATCAAGGCCATGCTCGAAGGTCTGCGCGACCGTTTCGATTGGTCACCCATCGAAGAAAACGGCTATCTGATCGGTCTGAAAAAGAACGGTGCCAGCGTGAGCCTGGAACCTGGCGGGCAATTCGAACTGTCGGGCGCCCCGCTCGAGCATATTCACCAGACTTGTAATGAAGTGGGTCAGCACCTGAACGAAGTCCGTGAAATCGCTGAGCCTCTCGGAATCGGCTTTATTGGGCTCGGCGCAAGCCCGATCTGGTCGATGGAAGAGACGCCGATCATGCCGAAAGGGCGCTACAAGATCATGCGCGCCTATATGGAGAAAGTCGGGCGTCTTGGGCGGCAGATGATGTTCCGCACCTGCACAGTACAGAGCAATCTCGATTATGGCTCAGAAGCAGACATGGTGAAAAAATTCCGTGTCTCCCTGGCGCTGCAACCGCTGGGAACAGCCTTGTTTGCCAATTCGCCGTTTCTGGAGGGACGTCCAAACGGCTTTCTGTCCTATCGATCGCAGATCTGGACCGATACAGATCCGGATCGCACGGGAATGCTGCCTTTCGTCTTCGAAGATGGCTTCGGATTTGAGCGCTATGTCGACTATGCGCTGGATGTGCCGATGTACTTCGTTCGACGCGGCGGCAAATATCTCGATGCTTCCGGCTTGAGCTTTCGAGATTTCATGGACGGCAAACTCCCAATCCTGCCTGGCGAAAGGCCAGCGATAGACGACTTTGAAGATCATCTTTCGACCATCTTCCCGGAAGTGCGCCTGAAGCGTTTTCTGGAAATGCGCGGCAGCGATTCCGGACCTTGGTCACGTCTCTGCGCCTTTTCGGCGTTCTGGACGGGTTTGCTCTATGACGAAAATGCTTTGGATGCCGCTTGGGATCTCGTGAAATCCTGGACTGCTGGCGACCGAGAAGCCCTGCGCCAGACCGTTCGCACAATCGGGCTCAAAGCCCCCGTTCCGGGAGGTCGCTCGTTGCAAGACCTAGGCGCGGAGGTCCTTGAGATCGCTCGCTCAGGCCTGCGATCACGCGCAAAACTCTCGGTATCCGGAGACGATGAAACGGGATTTCTTCAAGAACTGGATCGCATAATCGAAACAGGGACCACTCCTGCCGAAGAATTGCTGCGGGCCTATCATGAAGACTGGGGCCAGGATGCGCGAAAGGCCTTCAAAGAGCTGGCCTACTAGATCGATAATTAAAACTATGGCGTAATTGCAACAACTTCCTAAGAACGTATCTGATTTGTTGTATTTGCAAATACTGAGACGCTCAGACAAAGACATCAACGCAAAAATCGAAAACTCATCTCCATTCGCTGCGGCTTGAGAAACCGACAGTGTTTTCAAAGACCGTGTGGGTCGGTCTTGCAAAAATGAGAGAGAGATTATGCAAAAGACAAGCCTTCGTCGCTGCGCGCTGCAGACGACGATTATCGCCGGTATCGCCGGAATGGGATTTGGCCAGGTGGCCATAGCACAGGATGAGGAGGCGGAAGCGCGTCAGGAAACCGTGGTTGTTACTGGCTCACAGATTGTAAACTCGAATATTTCTTCATCGAGCCCGGTTACGACAGTAGGTTCAGATCAGTTCGATCTGCGCGGTACTGTTGATACCATCGACCTGGTGAACACCTTGCCGCAGTCTTATGTCGGCGCAAACAGCCAGAACTCGTCCTTCGCGAACGGCGCGAATGGTACGTCTACCCTCGACCTTCGTGGTCTGGGCGCGACCCGTACTCTGGTTCTGGCAACCGGTAAGCGTCTGCCTCCTGGCTCGCCGCTTTCTGGCGGTTATGCAAGTGACGTCAACCTGATCCCATCGCCTCTGGTCGAGCGCGTTGAGATTGTGACCGGTGGTGCTTCGGCTGTTTACGGTTCGGACGCTGTTGC
>JANSXJ010000542.1 GCA_024743015.1 Hyphomonas sp.
AAGCGCGAAACCATGCGCGAAGAGTTTGACGGGTTTGATCCGGAAAAGATCGCGCGCTGGACCCAGCCGCGCATCGACAAGGCGCTGACCAATCCCGGCATCATTCGAAGCCCGAAAAAGATCGAGGCCTGTATCGGAAACGCGCGCGCCTTTCTGGACGGAATGGAGCGAGGCGAGGACTTCTCCGAGTTTTGCTGGAGCTTCGTCGATCACAAACCCATTGTCAGCCAGTTTGAGAATTATCGCGATGGCCCGACCAAAACCGAAATTTCCGAGACCTGCTCAAAGGCTCTGAAGAAACGCGGTCACAAATTTGTCGGCCCGACCATCGTCTATGCCTGGATGCAGGCGTGCGGACTTTACAATGATCATGAGGTCGGCTGTGTTCGACACAAACAGGTTCAGGAACTCACCCGATGAAATATGCCTTCACACTGTCCTTCGCCGTTCTCGCCTTGTCGGCGTGCGTCACCACGACCGAGTTTGATCGCGATCGCGCCTATAGCAAGTGCGAGTCGATTTCCGACAAGAGCAGCCGGGACCGCTGCATCGCTGACGCGATCGCCCAGTCCGAGCGTGAGCGTTCGAGAGAGGACGCCAAGGATCAACAGCGCCAGGACGATGCCGACCGGCGCGAACTGGGCCGCGAGATCGCCGGCGTGAAGGACTGAGCGTGAAAGCAATCGCCCTCAGTCTCGGACTCTGCTGCCTGCTTGCCGGGTGCGCGCTTGGACAGGACATGTATGACGACCGCCGCATAGATGAGTGCCGCGAGTTGCCGACGCCAAACGAACGGCTGGACTGCGAACGTGCCGCGCGGGATGAAGCCTCAGGTTTTCCCGGCGGCTGAAATGACTCTGCATCTCGACCTTCGCAGCACCTGACACTATCAATGATGGCAACAGTAACAAAGCGCCGCTCCCGGCGTATGAGGGATTCATGATCACACCCGTCATTTCTGCCACTGGCTTGTGGACCCCGGCACAATCGGTTTCGAACGCTGAATTGGTCGAGAGCTTCAATGCCTGGGCGGACAAGTGGAACGCGGAACACGCGGCTGAGATCGAGGCTGGAACGTTGGAGCCGAAAACTCATTCGAGCGTCGAATTCATCGAGAAAGCCTCCGGCATCAAGTCACGCTTCGTCGTCGATAAGACGGGAATCGTGGACCCAGCCGTGATGCGCCCGAACATCCCAGAGCGCCCGAATGAGCAGATTTCCGTCTTGGCAGAAATCGCCGTCAACGCTGCGCGCGAGGCGCTCGAGCGCGCCGGGCGAGACCCCAAGGACGTGGATGCCGTCCTCTGCGCGGCGTCCAATATGCAACGCGGATATCCGGCCATGGCGGTCGAGATCCAGGATGCGCTCGGCATTGAAGGCTTTGGCTTCGATATGAATGTCGCCTGTTCATCGGCGACTTTTGGGATCCAGACGGGCGCTGATTTTGTCCGCTCCGGAAGCGCCAGATCAGTACTGATGGTCAACCCGGAGATCTGTTCGGGCCACCTGAATTTCACCGACCGGGACAGTCACTTCATCTTTGGCGACGTCGCCACCGCAGTGTTGATTGAAGCCGAGGACTTTGCCCCGGCCGAGCATTGGAAGATTCTGGGGACGCAGCTCAAGACGCAATTCTCGAACAATATCCGCAATAATTTTGGTTTCCTCAATCGCTGCGCACCAGAAGGGATTGGCGCGGAGGATAAATTATTCGTTCAGGAAGGCCGTAAAGTCTTCAAGGAAGTCGTACCCATGGTCGCGAAAATGATCATCGCGGAACTGGAACGTCTTGAGCTGGAGGCGCCAAACCTGCGCCGGATGTGGCTGCATCAGGCGAATGCCAACATGAACCGGCTGATCGCCTCAAAAGTGCTGGGCCGCGAGGCCACGCCGGATGAAAGCCC
>JANSXJ010000409.1 GCA_024743015.1 Hyphomonas sp.
GCGTTGATCCGATCGATCTCGGCCTGGGGTAGGGCGATCTTTTCGCTCGTCTGCTGGGCGGCGTATTCTTCTTCGACCAGGCGCGTGAACTCTTCCGGTCCGGTCTCCGTGACCAGGATCTTGATCCGCGCCTTGTACTTGTTATCGCGCCGACCAAAGCGGTTGTAGACCCGCATGATCGCCTCGAGATAATCGAGGATTTCGCTCTCAGGTACAAACTCATTGACCATCGCAGCGATGATCGGCGTGCGGCCCTGGCCACCGCCAACATGAACTTCAAACCCGACCACACCATCGCGCTCGCGCATGTGCAGACCGATATCGTGCACGCGGATCGCGGCGCGGTCATGCTCGGCAGCGGTGACGGCGATTTTGAACTTGCGGGGTAGGAAGGCGAATTCGGGATGGAACGTGCTCCACTGACGAATGATCTCGCACCACGGGCGCGGATCCATGATCTCGTCTTGTGTGGCACCGGCAAAATGATCTGACGTCACGTTTCGGATACAGTTACCCGAGGTCTGGATGGCGTGCATCTCAACCTCGGCAAGTTCTTCTAGAACATCTGGAATGTCCTTCAGAGCCACCCAGTTATACTGAATGTTCTGGCGCGTCGTCATATGGCCATAGCCGCGATCATAATCGCGCGCGATCTTGGCCAGCTTGCGCATCCTCGCCGCGTTCAGCTGCCCGTACGGGATCGCGACGCGCAACATATAAGCGTGCAGCTGCAAGTAGACGCCGTTTTGAAGGCGTAGGGGCTTGAACTCATCCTCCAGGATGTCTCCTGACAGACGGCGCTCAACCTGGCTGCGGAACTGGTCCACGCGTTCCTTGACGATCTGAGCGTCAAACTCATCATAGCGATACATTACAATGTCACCCCTTCTTTGGGCATAGCGTGACCGATGGATAGGGCGCCTTCAACGCGGCTCACCCAGCGCTCTACGTTCGGGAATTCAGCAACGTCAAAACCGCCCTCATGTGCGACCCTCGTATAGGCGACGAGGGCGATATCGGCGCAGGTGACATTTTCTCCGACGAGCCAGTCGCTCCACGTCAGTTGCATATTCATGACCCCGAGCGCGCGGCGGCCTTTGACCAGGAGTTGTGGATCGATCTCCTCATCCGGAAGTCTGAGATAGTGTTTCTTGAAGCGCCGAACCGCGATCGACGTTTCGTGCGAGTACTGTTCCCAGAACAGCCAGGAGTTCATCTGTGCGCGCTCAAAGCCGCTGTCTGGGATGAGGTTTGACCCTTCAGCGAGGTACAGCATGATGGCGTTCGATTGCGGCAACACCCGACCGTCTGGCCAGCGCGCAATCGGCACTTGCCCGACCGGGTTCAACGAGAGGAACTCTTCCGATTGCGTGCCGCCATTCAGAATATCCACCTCGACCCAATCATGATCGATGTCGAGATAATCGGCCGTCCAGCGTGGCTTCTGGCAGTTCCCAGAAATGCTGTCGCCATAGAGCGTCAGTTTGGTGATCTCTCTCGCCGGCATCAGATGATGACCCCGTAAGGGACAGTCGGTCCGTTGGCGCGTATGGTTTCGCGCAGGGTTTCGCGGCCCGCGACTTTGCCATCCTCGGTGACTTCCATGAAATAGGGATCGGTGATTTCACCTTCCTGAGCCTTTGCGGCTTCAAGAGCGGCTTCGGCAGTATCCCCGGTAAATACTCCGATCTCGGCGGGATCGCTGGTCCAGGTCTGGTCTGCACGCAACCAGACAACCTTTCCGGAAGCGGTTTCCCAGGCAGTGATGGTTTTCGGGGTCTCTGGTTTCAGTTTTGGGCGCACAGACGTCATGCGGCAGCCTCCGAGGAAAGTTGAGCGAGCGCTTCGGCAGGGATGGCGCTGACTTCACCGATGATCAGTAGAGCAGGCCCCCTGATTCCAGCGCGGGTTATCAGGTGAGGCAATTCCGCGAGTGTCCCGAAGACACGAATTTCATTTGGCCGCGTGCCGTTTTCGATCACCGCCACCGGCGTTGAATTGGCGCGGCCTGCATGGATCAGTTTTTCTGAAATTGTCGGTGCTGTTCCGACGCCCATGAAGACCACGACTGTTTGCGCAGGCTTGGCGAGCGCCGTCCAGTCCAGATCCGGCACTTCGCCTGATTTCGCATGGCCGGTTACGAAGGTCAGCGTCTGTGCGTGATCGCGGTGGGTCAGCGGCAATCCTGCCGACGCTGCGCAACCGAGCGCTGAAGAAATTCCGGGTACGACAGAGGCTTCAAGCCCGGCTTTGCGCAGCGCTTCGACTTCTTCTCCGCCGCGGCCGAATACAAACGGATCACCGCCTTTCAAGCGCACCACGCGTTGCCCGGATCTGGCCGCATCGATCATCAGGTCGTGGATCTTGTCTTGCGGCACCGAATGATTGGACTTGGCTTTGCCGACGGACACGCGCGTGGCATCCCGGCGGACCAGGTCCATAATCTCGTCGCTGACCAGGCGGTCATGGAAGACCACATCGGCGTTTTGGATCAGGCGAAAGGCTTTGAGGGTGAGCAGCTCCGGATCGCCGGGACCGGCGCCGACAATGTGGACTGAACCAACCTGATTGGCCGGGGAAGCTATTTCCTGAAGCAACGTCTCAAGCGCGTGTTTTGCGTCCTCGAATTTCCCCTCCAGCGCCAGATCTGCTGGGGCTCCGTTGAGTGCGGCCTCCCAGAATTGGCGGCGTTTCTTGCCGTCTTCCAGAACCTCATAAACGCGGGGCCGGAAGTCGCGAGCGATCTCGGACAATGGACCCATGTTCTGCGGCATCAAGGCTTCGAGGCGTGTGCGAACGCGCTTCGCCAGCACGGGCGCGGCGCCACCCGATCCGACGGCGGCAACAATCTCGCCGCGTTCCAGAATGCTCGGAACGGTAAAGTCGCACGCCTCCGGTTGATCAACAACATTGATCGGAATGCCATATTCGCGCGCCCAGATAATTGATTGTTCGGTGTTCTGGTCTGACCGACAGGCGATGATTGCGAACTTGGATCGGTCCAATGCTTGCCCGGCCATTTCGCGCGGGGCGATGGTGATGCGACCCGCGAACTCTTCGGCAAATCCGGGCTCAATCTCGGTGTCGATGACAACAGTGATTTTCAGCGTGGTCTTGGCCAGCAGACGGACTTTGCGGCGGGCTTCCTCGCCACCACCGAAAACGGTGACGTGAGCATCGTCTGTATAGAAAAATGCCGGGAAGAGACGCATGGTTCGCAAATGTCCGTTAGATCGATCTGTGGGGCAGAAATGAGTTGACGAGGCGGTTTCAGCAACCGAAAGAGCCTTATTCCATTGTTTAGAGAAACTACAATCAAAATCTGGTTATAGACGTAAATTATGTCAGATACGAA
>JANSXJ010000292.1 GCA_024743015.1 Hyphomonas sp.
AGCTTCGCGGTTGGTGCGCCGCAATTGCGCCTTTCGTTCGCCGTTTGCGGCGCTATAGCTGCACATCATGGATAGTTTGAAAATCACGGGTGGGCACTCGCTTAACGGCACGATCCCGATCTCTGGCGCGAAGAACTCAGCGCTCAAATTGATGGCCGCTTGTCTGCTGACACGCGAGCCGCTGACGCTGACCAATATGCCTAATCTGGCCGATACGAGGTTCCTGAGTCAGTTACTGGCGAGCCTTGGGGTCGAAGTCTATTGGCCCAAAGGTGACAACGAATGCCGTTTGAACGCGGCAGAGCTGACCTCTACCATTGCCCCCTATGATCAGGTGCGGAAGATGCGCGCGAGTTTCAACGTGCTTGGACCAATGCTCGCGCGGGAAGGCCACGCGACGGTTTCGCTACCTGGCGGGTGCGCCATTGGGGCCCGGCCCGTGGATCTTCACCTGCAGGCGTTGGAAGCAATGGGCGCGGATCTGAAAGTTGAGGCCGGCTATGTTAAGGCGGCCGCCATCCATGGGCTTAAAGGCGCGAAGATCGTTTTCCCGTTTGTCTCGGTTGGAGCAACAGAGCACGCCATGCTGGCGGCGACCCTGGCAAAAGGCACCACAATCCTGGAGAACGCGGCGCGAGAACCGGAGATTGCGGATCTCGCTGACTGTTTGAATGCGATGGGTGCAAATATTTCCGGCGCGGGCACTGACACGGTCAAGATTGACGGCGTGGAATCCCTCAAAGGTGCCACGCATGCGGTGATGGCAGACCGGATAGAAGCCGGTACTTATGCGATGGCTGCAGCTGCAGCAGGTGGAGACGTGACCTTGAAAGGCGCGCCTGTCGCAGCCCTGGGGGCAATGATCGATGCCCTGCAGCGCTCCGGTGTCGCCATCGAAGCGGACGAAGTGGCCGCAACGATCCGCGTTCAGCGAAACGGCTCTTCTCTTAAGGCGGTCAACGTAAATACTCAGCCGCACCCCGGTTTTCCGACAGATTTGCAGGCGCAGTTCATGGCGCTGATGTCGATTGCCGATGGAACGAGCGTCATCCGCGAGAACATCTTTGAAAATCGTTTCATGCATGCTCCGGAACTGTCGCGTCTCGGCGCGGATATTCAGGTTCGAGGCAAGGAAGCGATTGTAAAAGGTGTCGGTCAGTTGCGCGGCGCTCCTGTCATGGCGACGGACCTGCGAGCATCCGTCTCACTCGTGATAGCTGCGCTGGCGGCAGAGGGTGAAACCCAGGTGAATCGTATCTACCATCTGGACAGAGGCTTTGAACGGTTGGAAGAGAAGCTCAGTGATTGCGGCGCTGAGATCCAGCGCGTGGATGGAGAATAGCGTCTCAAATGGCTGAGGGCAGGGCATTAAGACTGATAGCGGAAGATGCAACCGACCTGGAGATCATATCCTCAGCGGTGCAGGACGCTGTTTTAAAAGCAGAAAACATCAAGTTTGACCGCAAACGGCGGCGCATGACGCTCGAAATCAACCGTTTTCAATGGGAGGACGCGAACAACAAACGCGGCCCTCAAGGACGGGTGCGATCAATCCTCGGGTTTGACACGGTGCTGAACGTCAAAACGCGGGCTGTCAGCAAAGCAGATCCGGACATGGTTTACTCCGTCTTGTCGATCGCCTTCGATCCGGCGGAAGAGCCGCCCGGCGGAAAAATATCCATATTGTTTGCCGGCGACGGTGAACTTGCCCTTGATGTCGAAGCCATCGATGTCACCTTACTCGACAGTTCTTACGAATGGGCGACTCGGCACCGTCCGGATCACGACAAGAAACGACGGTAAACAATGGCTCGATTATTTGATGCTCGAAAGCCGGGCTTCGACGAAAAATTTGCGGCTTTTCTGGCGGAACCACGTGGGGCGGTTGAGGACGTGGCCGAAACCGTTCGGGACGTAATTGCCGACATTCGCGCAAATGGCGGTGAAGCGATTGCGCGCTACACGGCGAAGTTTGATGAGCTGGTGCTCGATCCAACCACGCTTCAGTCAGATAATGTCGATCTTCATCGATTGGCCCACGCTTGCCCGGATGACCTTAAAGCAGCCGTCGATTTCGCTGCAGACCGCATCGCCGCTTACCACCAGAAGCAGCGGCCGGAAGATCACCATTTTGTGGATGATGCTGGCGTGCAACTGGGGTGGCGTTGGACGGCGTTGGATAGCGTTGGCGTGTATGTGCCAGGCGGTCTCGCCTCTTATCCAAGCTCCGTTTTGATGAATGCCGTGCCAGCCAAGATAGCCGGCGTCGAGCGCGTTGCCATGGTGGCGCCTGCGCCGAAAGGCCAGCTGGCTCCAGCCGTCGCTTATGCGGCGCTCAAGGCGGGCGTCGATGAGTATTACCCGATTGGTGGCGCGCAGGCGGTGGCGGGACTCGCTTTTGGCGCGGGTCGACTGAGTCCTGTTGATAAAATCGTTGGGCCCGGCAACGCCTATGTCGCGGAAGCGAAACGGCAAGTATTCGGTCAGGTTGGAATTGACACCATTGCCGGTCCTTCGGAGATCCTCGTAATTGCTGATGAAACGGCGAATCCAGACTGGATTGCGGCAGACCTGTTAAGTCAGTCAGAGCACGATGCTCACTCTCAATCGATCCTGATTTCAATGAGCGAAGCTGTGGTTAAGTCTGTGGAAGAAGCTGTGGAAAAGCAGTTGAAATCGCTCTCCACTGAGATCCGCGCACGCCAGGCCTGGGATACGCACGGCGCGTTTATTCTAGTTGAGGATTTTTCCGCAGCTGCGACGATCGCCAACAAGATTGCAGCGGAGCATCTGGAACTTGCAATCCATGATCCGGAAGCGCTTCTGCCGAGCATCAAGCATGCCGGAGCGGTCTTTCTCGGCCATCACACACCGGAAGCTCTCGGTGATTATGTGACCGGATCCAATCATGTTCTTCCGACCAGTCGTGCAGCGCGATTCAGTTCCGGGCTCGGTTTGTATGACTTTCTAAAAAGAATGAGTGTACAAAAGGCGGGACCGGAGGGATTCGCCGCTCTGGCGCCAGCAGCATTACGTCTCGCCGAGGCTGAAGGCTTGCCCGCGCACGCGCGATCTGTCTCCATCCGGACCAACAAGGGATAGATCGCGAAGAGACAATGGCCGAACATCGCCTGGTCAGTGTGGATATAGATGAGGACACGCTTGCTGCGTCAGGTCCCGATGCTGAGCATGAGCGACGTGTGGCGATCTTCGACTTGCTCGAAGAGAACAGCTTTGAGGTAGAAGGCAAGAATGCCGGCCCATACGCTTTAAGGCTCTTGATGCAGGAGCGGAAACTCGTTTTCGAAATTGCCACAGAGAGCGGCGATCCGGTCCATATGTTCCTCTTATCCATGACGCCGTTCAGGGGGGTCATCCGCGACTATTTCATGATTTGTGAAAGCTATTATGACGCAATCCGGAGCTCCAGTCCGCATCAGATTGAGGCGATCGATATGGCGCGCCGAGGCATTCACAATGAAGGATCAGACCTCGTCGCCGAGCGCCTCGAAGGCAAGGTGAAAGTTGATTTCGACACGTCGCGCCGTCTGTTCACGCTAATTTGCGCGCTACACCAGGGTCAGGTTCGCGGACCGGGGCGCTAGGGATTCATTGCGGCGAAGGCCTGGTCGAGATCCGCGATCAGATCATCCGGATCTTCCAGCCCGACATGCACCCGAATGAGCGGACCCGGACGATCGTGGATGCGATCGCCGTCGATGCGATCAAGCTGGTCGTCGCACGGGATTAACAAACTTTCAAAGCCGCCCCAGGAGAAGCCCATTCCAAAAAGCTTCATCTGCTCAAGAAACCGGTCGAGGTTGGTGTCCGGTGTTTCTTTCAGAATGAACCCAAACAAGCCGTTTGCACCGGCAAAATCGCGCTTCCAGAGCTCGTGTTCCGGGTGGCTCGGAAGGCCCGGATGCAGGACACCGTGGACTTCTGGTCGTTTCTCCAGCCATTTGGCGACGATATAGCCTGCTGCCTCGTGCTGCTTGAGCCGTGTGTTGAGACTGCGCAGGCCACGTAGCGCGAGATAGGCGTCGTCAGGCCCGAGGGAGATGCCCCAGTCTTCGCTGCACATGGCGATTTTATTGGCCAACCTGTCAGAGTTGGTAAGGACAGCACCGCCCATCGCGTCTGCGTGCCCGACGGGGTATTTGGTCAAGGCCTGCACAACGATGTCGACCCCAAGATCGAGCGGCTTGTGGAGCGCGCCAACGCCCCACGTATTGTCGAACAATGTGACGAGTCCGTTCGCTTTTGCGATTCTCGTGATTCCGGGCGTGTCCATGACATCGAACGTCAGCGAACCGGGAGATTCTAGCAGAATGGCTTTCGTATTATCTTTGATGAACGCCTCGACGCCCGCACCGATCAGCGGATTGAATCGCGTCGCCTCAATGCCCATCGCTGACAATCTGCGCATACAGTAACGCCGGGATGGGCCATATATGCTGTCCGAAACCAGAATATGGTCTCCCGCCTCCAGAACGGCGCCGAGCGCGAGCGCAACCGATTGCAAGCCGTTGGCGGTGAGGCGACAATGCTGCGCGTTCTCAAGGATGCATAGCGCAGCTTCGAGCTCGCGCTGCACCGTAAGTCCCATCCGACCATAAACCTTGCCGTCGCCATATAGAATGTCGCGGGTGGGCAACAACACGGTGGATCCACGTTCGATAGGTGGATTGACGGTTTTAATAGGTCCCCGACCAGACCTCGTATGGATGATTTTGGTTTGGTCTTTCATGACGACGTCGCAATCGGGTTGTCGTCATGTGCAGCCCA
>JANSXJ010000494.1 GCA_024743015.1 Hyphomonas sp.
AGAGGCGTGGTTGCGGTAACCGCCGCCCAACCAATCACCGGCGGGAAAGCGCCCGCAGCGCCGCCAATGACAATATTCTGCGCTGTACGACGCTTGAGCACCATCGTGTAGAACCAGCCATAATAGGCAATCGAAAGCGCCAACAATCCGGCTGCAAGCACGTTTGAAGCAATCCACATCAGCAGCACGGATAGGGCTGACATGATCAGTCCCATGGCCAATGCTTCGCTTCGCGGCACTGCACCGGACGGAATCGGCCGCGTAGAGGTTCGCACCATCACAGCGTCAATATCTGAGTCGTACCACATATTGATCGCGCCGGCGGCGCCTGACCCAAGCGCGACGGCCAGAACCGCGACGCTTGCCAGCACAGGATTGATCCCCTGCCCCGTCACGCCGACTGCCGCAATCAATCCCGCAAGTGCCGTAAACACGACAAGCATCATGATTCTGGGCTTCATCAGCTCGACATAGTCGCGCGCCGTGGCGAGTCTGGCTTGTGGTTGTGTGACCGTCATGTCGAGAGACATAGTGCGATACCCCTTGCGGATCTAGAAAAACGGCCCTCTGCGCTGATTTGCGCAAAGGGCCGCTTTAGCTCGTTTACGTGAGCGGCCTAGTGACCACCCTCATTCTTGACCACTGGCAGCTCATTGAACTGGTGGAATGGCGGCGGGCTAGGCAGCGTCCACTCAAGTGTCGTGGCACCTTCGCCCCATGGGTTAGCTTCGCCCTTGCGACGGCGGATCATCGCTTCGATCAAGCCGTAGAAGAAGAGAAGTGTTGCAACCATGGACAGAGCGTACCCCATCGAAGAGACGCTATTCCAAAGAGAGAACGCGTCCGGATAGTCGACATAGCGGCGTGGCATACCGTTCAGGCCAAGGAAGTGCTGCGGGAAGAAGATCAGGTTCGAGGCAATGAACATGATCCAGAAATGGGCATAGCCAACGATTTTGTTGTACTTGATGCCGAACATTTTTTCGAACCAGTAATACCAACCTGCGAAAAGTCCGAATACAGCGCCGAGAGACAGAACGTAGTGGCAGTGCGCCACGACGTAATAGGTGTCGTGAAGGGCGTGGTCGATACCCGCATTAGCCAGGACGACGCCGGTCACGCCCCCAACAGTAAACAGGAAGATGAAACCGATCGCCCAGACCATCGGGACCGAGAATTCAATCGATCCGCCCCACATGGTGGCGATCCATGAGAAGATCTTGATCCCCGTCGGAACCGCAATCACCATTGTCGCCGCAACAAAGTAGGCCTTCATATCAGATGGCATACCGACGGTGTACATGTGGTGGGCCCAGACGATGAAACCGATCGCGCCGATCGCGACCATCGCGTACGCCATTCCGAGATATCCGAAGATCGGCTTCTTGGAGAAGGTCGAGACAATGTGTGAGATCAGGCCGAATGCAGGCAGGATCATGATATAAACTTCAGGGTGACCGAAGAACCAGAACAGATGCTGGAACATGATCGGATCACCACCCCCGGACGGGTCAAAGAACTGGGATCCAAAGTTGCGGTCAGTCAGGAGCATGGTCAACGCGCCGGCAAGAACAGGCAGCGCCAGCAGAAGCAGAATCGCTGTCACCAGAAGCGACCATGCGAAGAGCGGCATCTTGTGCAGCGTCATGCCCGGGGCCCGCATGTTGAGGATCGTCACGATGAAGTTAATCGCACCGAGAATTGAAGCGATACCAGCGGTATGGAGCGACAGGATCAGCAGGTCCATCGATGGGCCTGCGTGTCCGGCTGTACTCGACAGAGGCGGATATAGCACCCAGCCGCCACCGAAGCCGTTGACGCCGTTGCCACCCGGCACCAGCATCGAAATACATGCCAGCACGAAGGCCGCGACCGTCAACCAGAACGAGATATTGTTCATACGAGGGAACGCCATGTCCGGCGCACCAATCATCAGCGGCACAAACCAGTTTCCGAAGCCACCGATCAATGCCGGCATCACCATGAAGAAGATCATGATCAGGCCATGATACGTGATGACCACGTTGTAGAAGCTTTTCGCTTGCTCAATCGCTTGCGGACCCGTTGTCCCGTAAAGCATCTCAACAATGCCGGTGAGCGGGCCAATGCCCGGCTCCGCAAGTTCCCAGCGAATCAGGCCGGAAAGCGAGTACCCAACAATCCCCGCAATCAGCGCGAAGACGAGGTAGAGCGTCCCGATATCCTTGTGGTTGGTCGAGAAGAACCAACGCACGAAAAACCCGGGCTTGTGGTCGTGATCGTGGTGATCGTGAGCAGCAACTTGATCCATAGGCATGATCTAAATCCCTCTCTTACTCGACCGAGGCGAGGCGTGTGTCCTCACCGTCCGAGTCAATTACTTGTACGAGTTGTGTCGCCGCATCGATGTCGCCAGTCTTC
>JANSXJ010000166.1 GCA_024743015.1 Hyphomonas sp.
AAATTGCTGTCATCTTCCTGCTTGAAGCTGAGCGGCGCGGTGGGATCTGTAATCACGCGGGTCAGTCGCGCCGTGTCGAGCACACCCTCTTCCAGATCGAACGACCAGGAGCGATTCTGCTGCGCCATCAGACGTCGTTGCAGCTTGTTCGCAAGCTTCGACACAGCCCCTTGCAGGCTTTCGAGTTGGTGATCGAGATAGGCCCGCAACCGAGTCAGTTCTTCCGGATCGCACAAGTCCGGCGCCTGGGCGATTTCATCATTCGCATTGGTGAACGCCTTGTACTGGAACCGGTCCTGCTCATCCCCATCGCGAAAGTTCGGACGGAGCGGCTTGGTCCCGTCGTCGCTGTCTTCAGGATTATCTTCGGCATCCATATCGACATCAGCATCGACGGAGACATTCGTCTCCTCGCCTTCCATGTCGTCGGTGTCGCCGGCATCGATCTCTTCCATCGTCGCGCCCTGGGTTTCTTCCCCGGACTCGCCGTCCTCGGCAGAGTTCTCCTGATTGTTTTGGTCCGATTCTTCTTCGGATTCCTGATCCTGTTCGCCTTGGTCTTCGCCGGCTTCATCGCCTTTCGTGAGATCGCGGATCAAAGCCTGGATCGTCTTGGCGAATTCTTCCTGATCGTGCAGCTGATCAATCAACTTATCGAGTGTATCGGCGCCGCGTTGATTCACCTCATCCCGCCAAAGCGCGGCAATGCCCTCAGCTTCTTGTGGAAGCGGGCGGCCGGTGAGGCGTTCCCTGAGCAGGAATTCAACCGCAGGCGCAAGCGGCGCGTCCTGACGGTCTTCCATACGCGTGTACCCGGCCTTTTCACAGCGGGATGCGAGCGCCGCATCAAGGTTGTCCGCGGTGCCGTCCATCGCTCTCGCGCCGATACTCTCGATGCGAGCCCGCTCAGCCGCCTCATAGACTTGCCGTCCAACCTCGCCATCCGGGCGGGATTTTGCGTGCGAGACGGGGTCATGGTGCGCCATGCGGAGCGCCGTCGCATCGGCCTCACCGCGGACTCGCGCTGCCACCTCCGGCGGTAGATCGCGCGGTGGCGGCACAAGCACGAGCCGATCAGCCTCTGCTCGAGGCCCATCGCCGGAAAAGTTCACTTCGACGTCTCGCGTCTGACTCATCGCCTTGGCGGTGGTCGCAAGTGCCTGCTTGAACAGCTCGTAAGGGGCCTCGTCGGTTTTACTCATGCGGCTGACTTAGCGCGCGGGAACAGATTTGCGAAGGGGCATTTGGACACCTGACGTGAGGTCACGCTGAAAGTGTTGCTGGCGTGCGCTAATCCGTTGCGAGTGCAGCGGTTGAGCCCGCCAGGGAACGGCCGTGCTGAGGCGGTGCGACCTCGGCTCGCATTCGCCGGAAAATAGTTCCCGCCGCAACCGCGCTGGCAAGAAAACAAAAGGAGGCCCCAAATTGCGTCGCGGGACCGGGTAGGAACAGCGTCAGAAGCACCAGAGCGGCGAGCGACTCGCGCTCCCAATTCAACCAACCAGATCTGTGCGCCTGCGCTGCGACGAACCAGAGCGCTGGCACGAGTAGGACGAGCTCGTAATACATGGAGTATGGTGCCGTCAGCAGCGTCGCACTTGCCAGGACGCTATATCGCCATTTGGGGTCTTCGGTTTTGCGGCACGTCCAGACCACAGCAATCATAGCGGCGACATACGAGGTGCCTGCCAAGACAAGCGCCAGCGCATCCGGAACCCAGGCCAGCCGCGCCGCCGCGTATACATTGACCATTTTGTATAGCGGCATCGCGCCGTCTGTCACGGAACCTGAAACAATGCCGAGGAATTCGAAAAAGGCGCGCCAGGTCTCGACGCCTAGTGCCAGCGCGGATCCGAGCCATAGCCCCAAGCTACCCAACGCAGCGACCGTAAAAGCGCGCCAATGCCCTCCGGCGAGGAATATCACGGGCAGCAGGATCCCTAGTTGCGGCTTAAGCGTCAAAAGCGCGGCAGCAAGCCCGGCAAGGATGGGTCGCGACCTCGAATTGAAGACGGCCAACAGCATGAGGCTCGCCGTGAACAGAGCGTTTTGTCCGGTGTTCAGAACGATCAGAACCGGCAACGTCGCCATCAATGCTGCGAGAGCCCGTCCGCGCACCCCGACTGAATATAGAACTGCCGCGAACGCCGCCAAACCCAGCCCGCACCAGAGGGCATAGGCCGCCTCAAACGGCAACAGGCCAATCGGTGCAAAGATCAGGCTGGCATGAGGCGGATATTGCCAGGTGAGACCGTCAACGCTCGCCTCAGGTCGGTGCAGTTGCATCGCCGCCGCCAGTCCATCTGATGCATACAGTGCGGCAAGATCACCATTCAGCGTTTCCCTCGCCGCAGACCAGAAGGCCACGAAATCACCGCCCACGACAAAGTCTGGCGAGGCACCCAGGATGAAGAGCGCCAGGATCGTGTACTGGAACGCCGCCAACACCAATATGAGGGTGAAGGCCCGATTGGGCTGAAAGTAACGTTCAAGACTGGACATGGACCGACCTGTTTCAGGCCCTTCGTCCTAATGCGAACACGATAAAATTTGATGAAAACAGGCGCGGCGCGCTTGAGCCCAGCTAGGCGACTTTCACCATAAGAGCGCTTTCAGGCAGTTCTTCTGCGAAGCAACGCTGGTACATTTCAGCCACCAAAGGCCGCTCCAGCTCGTCACACTTGTTCAGGAAAGTCATCCGGAATGCGTGGCCGAGATCGCCGAAGATGGCAAAATTCTCTGCCCAGGTGATTACGGTCCGCGGGCTCATCACGGTCGACAGGTCGCCATTCATGAAAGCGTTCCGGGTGAGATCGGCAAGCGTCACCATGCGGCTCAGCGTTTCGGTATCGACATCGCCTGCCTTAGTGGCAACAATTTCAACTTCGGCGTCATGTTCGAGATAGTTCAGTGTGGTGACGATGCTCCAGCGGTCCATCTGGCCCTGGTTCAATTGCTGCGTGCCGTGGTAAAGACCGGTTGTATCGCCGAGACCAACGGTGTTCGTCGTCGCGAATAGGCGGAAATATGGATTTGGCTCAATCACCCGGTTCTGATCCAGAAGGGTCAGTTTGCCGCTCGCTTCCAGAACGCGCTGGATGACGAACATCACGTCCGGACGTCCGGCATCGTATTCGTCGAATGTGATGGCGACAGGGCGCTGTAACGCCCAAGGCAAGATCCCTTCACGAAATTCCGTGATCTGCGCCCCGTCTTTCAGAACAATCGCATCCTTTCCCACCATGTCGATCCGCGAGACATGGCTGTCCAGGTTGACCCGGATCATCGGCCAGTTGAGGCGGGCCGCGATTTGTTCGATGTGGGTTGACTTACCCGTGCCGTGATAGCCCTGAACCATGACGCGGCGGTTGTGTTCAAAGCCTGCGAGCAGCGCGATCGTGGTTTGCGGGTCGAATCGATAGGACTCATCAATCGCCGGGACGTATTCCGTGCGGTCCTTGAATCCATGGACAATCAGGTCCGTATCGAGGCCAAACACCTCGCGGACATTGATTTTTTCCGTGGGCTTCATGCCTTGCAGGGCGTCGCTATCGCTCATCACAGTCATGCGAATGGTCTTTCATCAAGTCATTTCAACGCTCACCTATCACAAAGGACGCTCGCGCCAAGTGTGACATTGGGGGAAGCAGTGCGTTTGTTTGCGCCAGGCTGGCATTGTGAACACACTCGCCCTAAGTCGATGCAGAGCGATAATCAGCGCGAAAGACCAGATCCATGCCGCATATCAACGCAAACAATATCCAGATTGCCTATGAAGACTACGGGAACCCGGAGCACCCAGCCGCCCTACTGATCATGGGATTGGGCGGGCAGCTGACCATGTGGTCCGACGAATTGGTCGAGGACCTCGTTGCCGGTGGATACCGCGTCATCCTATTCGACAATCGCGATATTGGCCTGTCGCATCACCATACAGGTGAAAAGTCGCCTGGTATTCTGCGTCAGATCGTGCTGCGCCGCATCGGGGTGAAGCTGAAAGCGCCTTACGAATTGATCGATATGGCGCATGACACGATCGGGCTGATGGACGCGTTGAAGCTGGACACTGCGCACCTTGTTGGGATTTCCATGGGCGGCATGATCGCCCAACACGTTGCGTCGCTGCGCCCGGACCGAGTGACCAGCCTGACCGCAATTATGACCACGACGGGCAATCCGAAGCTGCCGCGTCCATCCGGCGAGATCATGAAAGCGATGATCCGGCGTGGTCCGCAACCGACGACGCGCGAGGCGATTATCGACCAGTCCGTCGCAACGTTCGAAGTGATCGGAACGCCCGGCGAAAATCAGAATACCAATGGAATGCGCGATCGGATCACCCGATCCTACGATCGAAGCTTCCATCCAGCAGGATTGATGCGCCAGATGTCAGCGATTGTGGCTTCGGGAGACTTCCGCAAGCATACGCGTAGCATTAAGGCTCCGACGCTCGTCTTGCACGGCACAGCTGATCCACTGGTTCCTATCGAAGGGGGGCGCGATATCGCCAAATTGGTCAGGGGCGCGCGTTTGGTTGAACTGGACGGAATGGGGCACGATGTTCCGCCGCGCTTTTTGCCGGAGATTACGCGGAACATGCTCGATCACTTCGCATCGACAAAAGTCTACTCCTAGATCGAGCTTTCGCAGCGACACCGGGTTACGCCGGTGCTTTCTTCTGCTTTGATGTTCCGAAAGCGTGCACAGACACAGCGGATCGAGCAGGAGGACCACATCGTGGCGAAGTACGAGGATATTCTCACTCATCTTGAAGATGGCATACTGACCATCACCTTGAACCGGCCGGATAAGTTGAATGCCTGGACCGGCACGATGGAATCCGAATGTCGCGCAGCGATCACCCAAGCAGGCCACGATGACGCTGTGCGATGCATCATCATCACTGGCGCGGGCCGCGGGTTCTGCGCCGGTGCGGATATGGATGGCCTGCAGGAAATCGGAGATGAAGCCGAGGATGGTCGCGTGCCAGAGCCTCCAGCCCGGACATCAGCGACTTACACAGAAGACCTGGAAGCCCTGTATCCCGGGCGGTTCGGCTATCTCTATCGTTGCGACAAGCCGATAATTGCTGCCATCAACGGCCCGTGCGCCGGAATTGGGTTGATTTTCACGCTGTATGCAGACTTTCGCTTTGCAGATCAGTCGGCCAAATTCACCACGGCCTTTGCTCAGCGGGGTCTGATCGCGGAACACGGGATCGCCTGGCTATTGCCGCGCCTGATCGGTGAAGCGCATGCTCTGGACCTACTTTTCACAGCGCGTGTTTTTAGAGGCGACGAGGCGGAACGTATTGGCCTCGTCAACCGCGCGCTCCCCTCCAACGAGCTAATGCCGCATGTGATCGAGACAGCAACCCATCTGGCGAAGAACGTCTCTCCACGCTCGCTCGCAATCATGAAGCGCCAGATCCGCGAAAGCTATACACAAAGCTTCGCGCGCTCGCTCGACCTGGCGAATTTCGAAATGGAGCAGAGCTTTGCGAGCTTCGACTTCAAGGAAGGCGTCGACAGTTTCGTCGAAAAGCGTCCGGCCAAATTCAAAGGGCGATGAGCCTTAATCCTTGGAATAGACGATCTCTCCGTGAATGACGGTCATCACGGTTTCGGCTTGCAGGATTTCACCCTCGGGCACGGTCATGATGTCCCGGTCAAAGACCGTAAAGTCGGCGAGTTTACCAACTTCGATTGTGCCGAGCTCATCCTCCATGAATGCCGCATAGGCGGGCGCCGTCGTGAACAAGGTCAGAGCCTGCGCCCGGGTGAGTGCTTCTTCGGGATACCAGTCCTCGGTGCTGAAGCCCTCCAGGTCCTTGCGGGCAACCGCGGCGTAAAACTCAATCTGCGGCGTGCCAACCTCAACCGGAGCATCCGATCCACCAACAATGATCGCGCCCGTTTCGAGCAGGGATTGCCAGGCATAGGCTCCGTACAATCGATCGCGGCCAAGGCGGTCCGGCGCGAACTTGAAATCGCCAATAGCGTGGCTCGGCTGCATTGAGGCAATCAATCCAAGTGTGCCGACGCGGGCAATATCGTCCGGGTGCAGGATCTGCGTGTGCTCGATGCGCCAGCGATCTTCGGCATCGTGTTCGCCTGCTTCGAACGTATCCATGATCCGCCGATTCGCGAGGTCGCCAATCGCGTGAATGGCGAGTTGAACGTCCGCCTCTTCCGCGCGCGCCATGAGCTGGGCAAGCGCACTCGGTTCCAACAGCGACAAGCCGCTGGTGTCAGGACGGTCAGCATAAGGCTCGAGGAGCAAGGCCCCGCGGGAGCCGAGAGCCCCGTCCATATAGAGCTTCACGGCGCGATTGGTGATGGTGTTTGTCTCATTCAGTCGGCCCGCCGCAATCTCAAACCCAGTTTCGTCAAACGCGTTGTGCAAGCGAAGCGGCAATCGCCCTTCCAGGTCCAGACGCTCCATGACACTCGCATGGGCCGGATCGACGGTCATATTGTGAATGCCTGTCCAGCCCCGCGCGGAGTAATTCGCCGACCCGACCGTATAGGCGCGAATGATGTCTTGCTCGGTCGGCTGCGAGATCAGCGCGAGCACCTGGCCCATCGCAAAATCGATCAGGATGCCGGTCGCTTTGCCATTTGCGTCGCGTTCAATCTTGCCGCCTTCCACGTCAGGTGTTGCGTCATCGATACCGGCCGCAACGAGGGCAGCACTATTGGCAACGAGTGCGTGGCCATCAGCGCGCGTCAGAATGATGGGATTGTCTGGACTGACGGCATCAAGATCCGCGGCGTTTGGCATCCGCCCCTCCGGCCAGCCGGTTTCAATCCAGCCCATGCCAAACAGCACCTGCCCCGCGGGCAGGCCCTGGAGTTCTGATTCAATCCGGGTGACGAGTTCGGTGATGGAGGCGGTGCCCTCCAGATTCAGCGTCAGTTCGCGCTGCCCGATACCGAACAGATGCGCATGCCCATCCGTGAAGCCCGGGAACATCACGGCACCGTTCAGATCTATCAGCGTGACTTCATCCTCGGACCAGTCCTGAGACATAGGCGGGCTAAGAGCGACGATGCGCCCGTCACTATCGACGGAGACGGCTTCAACCGTTTCATCGCCATTGCCGGTATAGATGGTCCCGCCGGTAAAGATGGTGAGCGCGCTACTCGCATCCAGCGTTTCCAATTCTGCTGCATCGTCCTGCGCTGCCTGACATCCCACAAGCAATGCCGTCGCTAGTGCGGCTCCAACAAGTCTTCGCATGAACGCTCTCCCTCAGCTCACTCAGGCAGTGGTGTAACCGGCTTTTCAGTCAGCGCAAACCGACAAGAAAAAACGCGCTACGTATCCGAAGCGCGTTTCTATCAGAACGTTTGAGACGGCAGCGTTTAAGCGTCCTCGTCGGCCTTTTTGGCGATGTTCTTTTTGATCTTCAGCGCTTTGGCGGACAGAACGTCGTCTTTCGCCTTGGCGAGATAGGCGTCGAGGCCGCCCAGCTTGTCGACCGTGCGCAGCGCTTTTGCGGCAACGCGCATAGAGAAACGCTGGTCCAGCGCTTCAGAATGCAGGGTGACATTGACCAGGTTTGGCATAAACCGACGCTTGGTCTTGATATTCGAGTGGCTGACATTGTGTCCGACCATAGGGCCTGTGCCAGTAAGTTCACATACGCGGGACATGGGTCGCTCGCTCATTGTCTAGATTGAAACCGAAGCGCGGCTATT
>JANSXJ010000143.1 GCA_024743015.1 Hyphomonas sp.
AACATCATGGCTTCCAGAAACACCTCTGGTATCAACATCACCAACATTCCGGCACGTCGTTCATTCGGCCGTCGCCGCAAGGTTGATCCGTTTTCCGGCGATAAAGCGCCGAAAATCGATTATAAAGACGTGAAGCTTCTACAGCGCTACATCTCCGAAAAGGGCAAAATTGTCCCGTCACGGATTACGGCTGTAAACTTCAAGAACCAGCGCAAACTTGCCAAGGCCATCAAACGTGCCCGAATGCTTGCTTTGCTGCCATTCACCGTGAAATAGGGAGATAATTCGATGCAAATCATTCTCCTCGAACGTGTAGAAAACCTGGGTGGCCTCGGAGACGAGGTCAGCGTCAAGAACGGGTTTGCGCGCAACTTCCTGCTACCTAAAGGCAAAGCTCTGATCGCGAACGCACAAAATCGCGCTCGCTTCGAAGCTGAGCGTGAGGTTATTGAGAAGCGAAACGCTGAAGCCCGCGATGCAGCGTCTTCTGCTGGCACCAAGCTGGACGGAGAGACATTTGTCCTGATCCGTCAGTCGGGTGCCACGGGTCAGCTCTATGGTTCCGTCAATGCCCGCGATATCGTTGAGATCGCTGGTGAAGCCGGACACAAGATCAAGCGTGAGCAGGTTCGCCTGAACGCACCGATCAAAACGCTTGGCCTGCATGAAGTTGGCATTCGCTTGCATGCTGAAGTCCGTGTTGAGATCACGATCAACGTGGCGCGCTCTACCGACGAGGCTGAGCGTCAGGCCGCGGGTGAAAACATCATCGAGACGCTGCAAGCAGAACAGCAAGCCGCTGCGACTGAGCAAGCCTCAGAAATGGCAGAAGCGGCTGCAGAGCTCGACACAGCTCCAGAAGGCGACGAATAGTCTTCCTTCATTCGAAATAGAAAAGCCGCTCCGGACTGGGGCGGCTTTTTTAATTGGCGGGTTAAAACTCGGTGTCTGCGATGGTCAATCGATGGAGCAGGCGGTCGTAACCATCATAGCCCCCCGAAGCGGCATGCAATAGTGAGCGATTATCCCACATCACCAGCATGTCCTTCTCCCATTTGTGAGAATAAACGAGCGCCTCGTCGACCTGATACTGATAGAATTCCATCATCAGCGCAGTGCTCTCGGCCGGCTCCATTCCAGCGAACCCTTGAATGTATGACGGAGAGCTATAAAGCGCTTTTTCGCCGGTTTCCCGGTGCGTTCGGACGAATGGGTGCTCGCGCTTTTCCAGCGCTTTTTCGCTCGGGATGATCTTCATACTGCGTCCCGCGCCCTGATCGTCGTCGCCATAAACACCCTTCGGGGAATATCCGAGCTCCGCAGAATGAATAGCGGTCAACTGATCTGCTTTGTCTCGCAGCTTGTCCGGCAAGCGCTCGTAAGCGGCGACCTGATCGGCAAATCTCGTATTGCCACCATGCGGGGGGATCGTGATCCCGTACAAGACGGTTCCGGCGGGCGGCACTTCCAGAAAGCTCCAATCGGTATGATAGGTTTCGGCAAAGATCGGGGTTGTCTCGTCGGCATCGCGCTGGATCGCGGCAATGTGCTCATGCCCTTCAATATGACCAAAGAACGGGTCCTCTCCGAAATCTCCAAAATAGAGCGTGATGCGTTCAAGATCGGTGTCGGTCAGTTGTTGACCCGGAAACACAAGGAGCTTGTTGCCCAGCCAATGGGCGCGCAACTCCGAGACTAGATCCTCCGAGAGGTTTTCGCGCAAATCGATTCCGGTCACCACCGCACCGCAAATCGACCCTGTGCTTTCTACTTTGAGACTCATGGTTTTACCTCCACGACCAGCATACGCGGGAGGGAGGGATAGTCCATTGTTGCGGAACCTCACGCAGCGCTAACCGGCATGCGCCTCGTACCGAAATTCCATCATGCGCTGTAGGAGCGGGCTTTCAAAGTTAGGTGGTACCGTTTTCTGTCCAACCAACCACGCATAAACTTCCCAGTCTGGGGTCGCGAGCAGACGTTCGAACTCCGAAACATCATCTTCGCTCATTCTGGCGAGATGCGCGTCGGCGAACGATCCCATCAACAGATCCATTTCGCGAAATCCGCGACGCCAGGCGCGAAACTTCAGTTTCCGGCGACGCTCATCAAGTTTCGGTTCGCTCATCATCTACTCTCCTGCTGAGCACAACTTAGAGCGGTCATGGCGATCTGCACAGCGATAACCTGTCGCGCCAGTTAACACATCTTGTAACCAAGGGTGAGATCAGCGCATAAGATCGCATGCGCGACGAACGCCTCTTCCCCCTGTTTCAGCCCCTGGACGCCCTTCCGGGGATTGGTCCAAAGCTGAAACCGGTTCTAGAGCGCCTTGTCGGAGGCGATACAGTCTGGGACCTTCTGTTGCACATGCCGGAGCGATGGCTCGACCGGCGCCCCCGCGAAACTTTCGACGACCTGGTTCCTGAAGAAGTCGCCACGGTGAAAGGCGAAGTTCACGCCGTCAAAGCTCCATACAATGAGCGCGCGCCAACACGGATTCAGTTGTTTGACGGATCCGGCTTCCTAACCATCACCTATTTCCGCGCTGATTCACGATGGTTGCAAGCACAATACCCAGTCGGCAAAGAGCGGATCGTGTCCGGCAAGATCACAGAATGGCAGGGTGAACGCCAGATGAGCCATCCTGACTTCGTCATGGATCCGGCACGCGGCGAGTTTCCACCGCCAGTGGAGCCCATCTATTCCCTGACCGCCGGATTGACCAATAAGCGCGTCCACACCTCGACCAAGGCGGCCGTTGAGTTAATCGCGGACAATCTTCCAGAGTGGATCGACACGAACCTCATCGAAAAGGAATCCTGGCCGGGCTTTAAGTCTGCGATGTCATGGGTGCATGCGCCCGAGGTCTGGGATGAAGAGATGCTTAACCGGGCTCGCACCCGTTTGGCATACGATGAGGCTCTGGCAAGGGAACTCACCTTTGCTCGAGCGCGAACGGCGCGGCGGGCGAGTGAAGCTAATATCGTCCCGCCTCAAAGCGAGGCCCTGAACAGGCTTGTCTCCACCCTGCCCTACAAACCTACATCGGCGCAGATCCGAGCGACGAAAGAAATAATGACCGACTTGGGTGAGCCGTTCCCGATGCGACGGATGCTCCAGGGAGATGTCGGTTCAGGAAAGACGCTTGTTGGTACCTTTTCGGCTGTGCAAGCAGCTGAAGGCGGCTTCCAGACCGCCTTTATGGCACCCACCGAAGTCCTCGCGCGCCAACAGTTCGATACGCTCGATCAGTTGCTGTCACCACTTGGGTACTCCGTCGCGGTTCTTACCGGACGCGACAAAGGAAAGGCTCGGGAAGCGACTTTGATGGGGCTCGCCGATGGCTCCATCCAGATCGTTGCGGGGACGCACGCTCTGTTTCAGGAGGGCGTTAGTTTCAAATCGCTGGCCATGGTTATTGTCGACGAACAGCATCGTTTCGGGGTCGCAGATCGGATGAAGCTGATGAGCAAGGGAAAATTCCCGCATATGCTCGTCATGTCAGCCACGCCTATTCCGAGAACGCTGGCGCAGACCGTCCACGGCGATCTTGATGTCTCGGTTTTGGATGAAAAACCCGCAGGCCGCCGACCAGTCGAAACGCGCGCGATTCCAGACACCCGAATTGATGAGGTGATACTCGCTGTCGGCCGCGCGCTCGGCCGCGGTGAACGCGTTTTTTGGGTCTGTCCTCGCGTCGATGCGGACGACGAGGATGGCAGTTCAGCTGTCGCGCGCGCCGCGATGCTGAAGGATGCGCTGCGAACTGATGTCGGCCTCGTGCATGGCCGCATGAAGGGCGCTGACAAGGACACGGCGCTCGACGCCTTCCGAACCGGCGACACGCGCATCCTCGTCGCGACGACGGTCATCGAAGTGGGCGTCGATGTCCCCGAAGCGACGATCATGGTAATCGAGCGCGCTGAACGATTTGGTCTGGCCCAGTTGCATCAGTTACGGGGCCGGGTTGGGCGGGGGAGCGCAGAGAGCTTCTGTTTGCTGCTTTATCGGCAGCCACTGACAGAAATGGCACGCGAACGACTGGATACGCTGCGACGCACGGAGGATGGGTTTGAGATCGCAGAAGCAGACTTCAAGCTTCGCGGTGCAGGCGATCTGCTCGGCAAGGCACAATCCGGCCTGGTCGACTATCGATTGATCGACATTCAGGAGCACGCACCTCTGATCGAAATCGCTGCGAAGGACGCGCAGCTTGCCACCGAGACGGCGGAGCGCATCGCTCCTGAAAGAGCGGAAGGATTAGGCTTGCTGAGCCAGCTTCTCAGTCCCGACCTCAGGTTCAGCGACTGATGCAGCACCGGCTACTTCAGGTGGCTCGAAGTCCGGCACGACCAATCCGGCCGTAAGTATCATCTTGGCCCCCTCTTCGACCGTCATTTCGAGAGAAATCGATTCAGATTCATCCACATAGATCAAGAACCCGGACGTCGGGTTGGGGGTTGTCGGAACGAATACGCCAATTTTCTGCTTACCAAGCTTTGCACCGATCTCGCCTTTGGCATGCGAGGATACAAAGCCGAGGCACCAGGATCCCTTTTTCGGGTATTCAATCATCACACAGCGGTCGAAACTCGCTTGCTGGTTGTTGGCCAGGACTTCAGTCAGTTGTTTGATCGCCGCGTAAACGTTGCGCACGATTGGAATGCGGCTGAGCACGCGATCCGTCAGAGTGAGAAGAGAGCGCCCGACCAGATTAGCCGTGATCGCCCCAAGCACGGTGAGCGCGATCACCAGAACAAGCACACCGAAGCCCGGAATAGCGTAGTTTGTGTACGTCTCCGGCTTCAACAAAGGCGGCAGGAGCGGACCGACGCGATTGTCGATGAACGTGATCAGGAATTGCAGAATGAAAAAGGTCGCAGCCAGCGGAGCTGCGATGACCATACCTGCAAAAAACCGTCCCCTCAGCCAGGCGAACAGGCCGATCGGTTTTGGTTTCCCGATACTCGGGATCATCTCGTCAGGGGTCTTTCCCTTGGGCATAATCGGCTCCTCAGCCAGGCTTTCCCGTGCGTTATAGCTTGGCGATACCTAGTTTGACGTTAATTGTGGCGAAGATGGGAAGCAAATCCGACTTTGAGAATAGCCTTCGCACTCTTTTCACAAGAGTTTTTGGTGAATCTGCCGAACTGGACTCGTTTCGGCGTTTGTCCGGCGGTGCGAGCCAGGAAACGTGGGCCCTTTCGGGTGGATCCCACGAAGCGATCCTTCGACGCGCGCCGGGAGGGACCAGCGGAGCCCGCTCTAGCGCTGCGATCGGCCTTCCAGCAGAAGCCAAACTGATCTCCGCCGCCGAAACGGCAGGCGTGCCTGTCCCGAAGGTTCTCCACATCCTCAGCCCGGAGGATAACATCGGTGATGGGTTCGTCATGAGCTGGGTCAAAGGTGAAACTATTGCGCGGCCTATCCTGCGAAACGACGAATTTGACGGTGCGCGTCGCGCATTGGCCCGCCAATGCGGAGCAGCGCTGGCGAGCATCCACACCATTCCGATCGAAACCGCGCCGCCTGAGCTGCAATCCAGCGACGGTCTGGCACAAATCGCGCAATATGAAGACATCTATCGATCATTTGAAGCGCCCCGTCCGGTTTTTGAACTTGCCTTGCAATGGCTAAAAACGAACGCCCCCCAACCGATGGACCCAGTGCTGGTTCATGGCGATTTCCGTCTCGGAAATCTTATGGTTGATGAGAATGGTCTGGTGGCCGTTCTGGACTGGGAACTCGCGCATATTGGCGACCCACGCGAGGACATCGCCTGGATTTGCGTCAACTCCTGGCGATTTGGACAAACGGAAAACCGGGTCGGAGGGTTCGGGCAATTGGAGGACCTGCTCGACGCCTATAATTCCAGCGCGGGATGCTCCCTCTCGTCGACGGAGATAGACTGGTGGGAAATGCTCGGGACTTTAAAATGGGGCGTGATGTGCATGATTATGTATGAAGCCTTCCGCTCCGGCGCAGACCCGAGCGTCGAACGCGCTGCAATCGGACGACGGGTGTCTGAGACTGAGATCGACTTGATAAACCTGCTGGAGGCAGCCCATGCATGATCAACCCAGCGTGTCGGAACTGGTCCAGGCGGTTAAGAGCTTTATCGATGAAACTGCGGGACCAAATCTTACCGGTCACGCCGCCTTTCACGCCCGGGTCGCCAGCAACGCGCTCGCAACGGTATTGAGAGATCTTGAGCACCGAACAGCGAATGAGGCTGCAGAGGCCGCAAGATTGATTTCCCTACTCGACGCTTCGCAGAGCGACGATCTTGCCAGCTTGAACGCGCGTCTCAGTGAGAAGATCAGATCCGGAGAGCTGACATCCGAAACGCCGGGCCTCCTGGAGCATCTGAAAGCGACGACAATTGCGCAGGTCGAGATCGATCAACCGCGCTATTCGGGTCTGAGAACCGCGAAATCCTAGGCCGAACAGCTACCGCCGCCGAGGACGCAAAAACTTGCACAATATGCGTGATTGAGCCGCACGCTCTGGCGTGCTTCAGCCAGCGTAGTGCCGAGTTCAAATTGCTCATCATAGGGCAAAAGCGTGCACGCAACGACGCTGGCGGAGCCCGCACCCTTACGCTTGACCACCATGCGCTGAGACGCACACATCAGTTCGTTCGGGTCCTTATCAAGGATCCCCCAACAGGCCGTGGTGATCTCTGGTGGATCTTCGTCTGCGCGCATCTCGGGAAACAGGACCAGTTCCGAAGAATTTTCAGGCTCGACCTTCAATGCTTCCTGTACGATCAGATCGGCATATCCTGCGCGAGAAACGGCTTCGTCTTCGCCCCAGACCGTTCGGCCCGCAAGCGCGAGATTGAACCCGTTTTCTGACAACCAGCGCAAGCCTTTCATTGCAAGCTCGAATGCCCCTGTGCCGCGTTCCTCGTCGTGGAGCGGCGCGGTGTAATGATCGAGGCTGACACGCATGATGAGGCGCTCACCGTATTTCGCATTTAGCGTCAGCAAACCGTCCTGAACATGTGGACGCATCATTGGCTGCATCGCATTCGTAAGCATCAGGACTGAATAACCCCGCTCGAGGACGACTTGCAGTATGGCCAGCATTTGCGGTGCCATAAACGGCTCGCCGCCGGTAAAGCCGATTTCAATTCCTGTTTCGTCTGCCGCCTCCAACTCATCCAGATACGGCAACACATCGGACATGGTCAGATAAACCAGGCGATCATTCGTCGGGGAACTCTCAATGTAGCAGTTTACGCACTCGATATTGCAGAGTGTGCCGGTATTGAACCACAGAGTTTTCGTGCGCCCATAGCCGACCTCCGCCCGTGTTTCGCCACTCGACGTAACGTACGGATCGGAGAATTTCGGCGGAAGAGATTCGGTGTCTGCCATGAGGACCTTTTATTGCGTCTCTGAGAGATCAGAAGTCACAAACACGTGACGCAGCATGTCTCTTAGTTCACCTGGCCGCGTTCGGGGCCGCTTTCGAGGAAATGAATCACCGAATCCCAATGCGCGAGAGCCTCGACGTCGCCCATCGCCGCAACCTCAGCGGCGCGAAGGGTCGCAATAACACTCGCATCCTCGCCATATTGCGTGAGGAGCGACATTGCCACATCGCGTGCGTTTCGTTCGTCCGACATTATTGCCAGTGCTCCGCAATCCACGGCGTTGGTTTTACGTGCTTGTAGAACTTCTTGTACCAGGGTGCGGGCCACTTGCCGTCGCGAGCCTCGTCCTGGTCTGGACGACCGGTGAACGCCACAACCTTGGTTTCTGCGGGTAGCGCAGGCGTCTTGAACCAATTCATCGGGAATTTGGGCAGTAGTGAGTGTTTGAAACTCATGCACCATTCGTCTGGCCAGTAAATCATTTTCGGAACCATGGCAGAGACATAGTGTTGCTCGACCCGGTGTTCAGCATGAACAGATGCGCTGTCTCGTTGGTACTGCTCATAGATCTCGGTGTGCTTACCCATATTCCACCGATAAACGGACGTGTTACCGATGCCACGCCCTTTCTGGGTCCAGTTTTCTGCCACGCACATTTCGCCCGGATGATAGGCCCAGAACGGGTCCATGTCTCCAGTTACGACCAGATCTATATCCAGGAACAGAACATCTCCTTCGAGACCACCCAGGCCAGGCTGCCACAAGGACAATTTCCGCCAGGGCGTCCATTGCAAAGGCTCCGGAATATCAATGGGAGGAAGCGGTTGGTGTTCCACCTCGGGCATCAACCCATCTGCGTCGTCGGTAAAGCAGACAAAGCGCAGGTCGCCGCTCGTGTTTCGCCGGATCGCCCGGTAAAGCCGGTTCACGAATGGCGCGGGATACCGCGTGCCCCATTTCATGCAAACGACGTTCTTGACCATAGAGACCCTCTTACGGCTCGGCATGCGTGAACAGACCCAAGTCTGCGCCGACATACCAGCCGGACTTACGCCAATAGGCTGAGTTAAGTTCCTTTTCGATATCGGGAAACCCGTTGACTGTACGATTTGACGGGTTCGCTTCCGCGTAAGCCAGAATATTTTCCAGAAAGAACTGCCGCCGGATCATGATCGACTGGTTCGACC
>JANSXJ010000189.1 GCA_024743015.1 Hyphomonas sp.
ATGGTTCCGCGGGTTGCGATCGGTCAGTCCGTCTCGCTCGTCTCCGGTGTCCTTGGCAATGTACCTCTCACGGGAACGGTCTCGCGCATCGGCACGCTGGTCGGGCGGCAGAGCGTAACCGCCGACGATCCGGCAGCCAACACCGATGCACGGATACTTCTGGTTACGGTCGCTCTGGACGAGACATCGAGCGCTCGCGCCGCGGCTTACGTCAATCTCGAAGTCGTCGCCCGGATCGCAGTCGAAGCGGAAACAAGACAATGACGGCGTTCCTCTCACGCCTCCTGGGACGTCTGCCGATCGGATATCTGCAGCTCACGCATCATCCGGGCCGGCTGCTGGCCGCGCTGGCCGGCGTGGCCTTCGCCAATGTGCTCGTCTTCGTGCAGCTGGGTCTGGCCGGATCGATGGCGGAATCGGTGGCCATTCCCTACCGGTTGTTCCAGCCCGATCTCCTGATCGTGTCGCCCGCCGAGTCCGAGACGCTGTCCGATGCCTCGACGCTCCCCCGGCAAAGACTGTTCCAGGCACTTGTGCATCCGGACGTGACAGACGGCACACCGATTTACATGAGCCGTTCGACCTGGCTTTCGGGACAGGAGGCCTCATCCTCGATCCAGTTTTTCGGGGTAATGCCGGATGCGGGGGAATTTTTCCACGACGCGCTCGCCGCTCCCCTGATCAGACTTTCCCTGTCGGACACAGCGCTGGTCGATACGCTGACCCGCTTTGTGGACATGCGCAGCTTTGCGGCGGCGCATTCCGAAGCGCCGGTTCCGTTCGAAATGCAAAACCGCCAGCTCGGTGCGGTAGGAACCGTGTCAATCGGCGGCGGATTTGGCGGCGACGGCGTGTTCCTCATCTCCGATCAGACTTTCTTCCGCATGTTTCCGCAGCGCAGCTCTGCGACACCTAGTCACATCCTGCTGGCGCTTGCGCCCGGCGCCGATCCCGGGCGGGTCGCCGCGGAACTGGCGCAGCTCTACCCGCCAGACACGGTCCGCATCCGTACCGTCACCGAAGCGACGGACCAGGAAGTGCGCTACCAGATGACCGAACGCCCGACCGGTCTGATCTTTGCATTCGGTGTTGTTATCGGGATCGTTGTAGGCATCGTTATCGCCTACCAGGTGCTGTCGGCTGATCACATCCGGGAGTATGCGACCTTCAAGGCCATGGGCTTCCGTCAGAGCTTTTTCGTCGGGATCATTCTGGAAGAGGCGATCATTCTTGCTGCGATCGGCTTCTGGCCCGGGCTGGCGTTTTCACAGCTCTTCTACCATTCGCTCGCCTATCTCACGAACATCCCGATCTTCATGACGCCGGAGCGCGCTGTTGCGGTCTTGATCGGCACGATCATCGCTTGCTCGGTCTCCGGCATCCTGGCCATGCGCAAACTCGCCGCCGCCGAGCCGGCGGACCTGTTCTGAGGCCTTCATGTCAGACGTCGCCATCACAGTCAGCGGCCTCGACCATTACTTCGGCGAAGGTGATGCCCGTAAGCAGGCGTTGTTCGATGTGAACCTCGAAGTCGGCAGCGGATCACTGACCATCCTCATGGGGCCGTCGGGTTCTGGCAAGACCACGCTGCTGACCCTGATGGGCTGTCTGCGCGAGGTGCATGCCGGAAGCGTCCGGTTGCTGGACCAGGAGTTGTTTGAATCAGACGAGATTACACGGATCGACATGCGTCGGCGCCTCGGCTTCATTTTCCAGGCCCACAATCTGCATGACAGCCTGACGGCCCGGCAGAATGTAATGATAGGTTTGCAGGTTCACGGCCGCGGCGATCCGGCACGGCACGGCGAGGCGGCAGATCACCTTCTGGACCTTTTGGGTTTGGGCGAGCGGCTGGACTACCTTCCGGGCAACCTGTCAGGTGGGCAGAAACAGCGTGTGGCCATCGCGCGGGCGCTGGTCTCAAACCCCAACATCATCTTCGCCGACGAGCCGACGGCAGCACTCGACAAGGTCAGCGGCCTTGCGGCGGTGCAGCTTTTCAAGGATCTTGGCCGTGCCCGCGGTACCACTACCGTCATGGTAACCCACGATCCGCGCATCCTCGACCTGGCGGACCGCGTGGTGACCTTGGAGGACGGCAGGGTCGTCATGGACCGAATACAGACGTGACAGTTGAGGGTGCGAGCGAAATACCAAGGCGTTGCTAATTTTGTCCCGGAACCTGATGAGGAAAAGTAGCGTATATGGAGAATGATTTTCCACCTGCATTAATGTCCGCCATGGACTCGGAGCGACCTGATGCGGTGCAGCAACCAGCGAGGAAATTAGTGCGTAGCGGCCGTCGCTCGCGGCCCATATCCGCCGTTGGCCTTGGACCCAGGCGCTACTGCGCAACTCTACCAAAGCAGTCTTTTGCAGGTCAGCCGGGCGACAATGCGATCGCACGGGCAGTGGCGGGCCGGGCGACGTTGCGCTCGATCCATGCCATGACATTGGTGCAGCCGGTTAGACGCTCATCTTCCATCATCGGGGCCATACCTGCCCAGGCTACAGCAGCCATATCGGCAATGGAATAATCACCAGTGATGTAATCGCGACCTTCAAGCTGCTTGTCGAGAACGCCAAATAATCGCACGGTTTCGTTCATGTAGCGGGTCTCACCATAGGGCACCTTGTCCTTGAGGCCGCGAAAGTGGTTGGTCTGGCCCATCATGGGGCCCAGCCCGCCCATCTGCCAGTGCAGCCACTGTGTGACCGCCCAGCGGCCGCGCTCTGTATCGCCCCCGAATTTGCCCGTCTTTTCCGCCAGATATTGCAGGATCGCGCCCGACTCCATCAGACTGATTCCCGTGTCGTGATCAACGATTGCAGGGATTTTCCCATTAGGTGAGATTTTGAGATATTCCGGTTCATGCTGTTCGCCTGTGCCGATGTTTACCCATTCGATCTCGTAGTCGAGCCCCATCTCCTCCAACGAGATGGCTATCTTGTAGCCATTGGGAGTGCCCCAAAGATATGCAGCGATCATGTGTTTTTCTCTTCCAGCTTGTGCGTCTTGAGCGCCTCGGCCGATGCGATGAGGGCATCCTTGACCGGAATGAATTCAAAGCCGAACGTCCTCTCGGCTTTGGCTCCGGACACGGCCAGCGTGCGCCCGACGTTTCCGAGGACGCCTTTCACGTCCTTCGAAAACAGCGCCATGATCCGCAAAAGCCAGACAGGTGCCTCACGCCCTGGCGTCTTCAGGCTGGAGTCCGAGCTTTTGAGAATGTTGCCAAACTCAAAAAGGCTGTGCGTCCCGCTTGCGGCGGCAAAACGCTCGCCCTTGGTGGCATCCAATGCGATGGCTGCCACATGCATCCGTGCCACGTCCCGCACATCCACGGCGACCATGTCCACGGGCGGGGCCATCGGCACCTTTCCAGTCATGAGTTGTTCGACCAGTTCGAGCGATGCCCCAAAGCGCTCATCCATCGGCGGGCCAAAGACGGCGCCTGGGTTGATTGTGGTCAACGCGATCTCGGGGTTCTCGGCCACAAAATCCCAAGCCGCCTTTTCCGCCAGAGTCTTGGACGCTTCATAGGCCCCGACGGACGGATCGTCCGGCGTGGTCCAGTTGGTCTCATCTGACGGCGACATCGTCGACTTGCCAGCCTGCTTGTAGATTGTCGCGCACGAGGAGGTGAGGATCACCCGATCGATCCCGGCCGCTTTCGCGGCGCGCAACGCGCGCAGCGTGCCATCCACAGCGGGGCGGATTAGATCTTGCGGATCCTTCGGCTCATTTAGCGGAAAGGGTGAGGCTGTATGCATCAGCACATCACATCCCTGCAATGCGTCCTGCCATCCCTCGTCCTTGGTAAGGTCCAAGGTCGCGAACTCCATTGTGGCATCAGGAAAGAGGCCCTTTAGCTCGTCCTTGCGCTTTTTAGAGCGCACTGATGCCCGCACCTCGTATCCTTTCTGCAGCAATTCGCGCAGGATGTGTTTGGCGATGAAACCGGACGCTCCGGTCACGAATACTTTGGTCATATGGGTTTGCCTTTATGTCGGGGGGAGCCGTATCGGCCGTGTCGCGCTATTCGGACAGCGCTTCGATCAGCAGATCAGATAACAGCCGCGTGCTGTGCTGCTGCTGGCCGGTAATCACCCGACCGTCGCGGATAGCAAACGGCGCAAGTGGGGCAGCAGACTCGAAGGTCGTCTTGGGGTTCTTTTTCGCCTCGGTCTCGATGGTGTATTCGTTGACCGTCGTGCCGAGAGCCGCGTTCATCATTTCTTCTTCGCTGTCCGGATAGCCTGTCCATGTCTTGCCATCGGCCAGCAATGTCCCGTCACTGAGCGTTGTCCACAGCATCAGGCACGTGCCGTGGCAGATCATGCCGACGATCTTTCCGCTTTCGTAGAAATCCGCGATCAGCTTGTGCAACGCGGAGTCGTCCTTGAACGTGATCAAGGGGCCGCCGCCGCCAGCCACGCAGACCGCATCATACTGGCTGACATCGATGTCGGCGATGGAGAGCGTGTTCTCCATCAGCTTGCTGAAGGCTGCATGATGCTTGAAGCCTAATGTGATCAGGTCGTTGGGGTATTGCGTCATCTCGTTTTCAGGGTCGGAGAAGCCGTCGAATTCAACCTTACCCCCTTTGGGTGAGGCGATGTCGACCGCGCAACCTGCCTGCATGAGATCGAAGAATGGTCCAGTCAGTTCCTCCGCGAAGAAGCCAACCGGAAAACCCATGAGCGTGGCGGGGTTTGACACGATATAGAGCACCTTTGTGCCGGCGACGTCTGGGGAGGCCTGGCGGCGAATGATTTTGGATGTGGTCATGAGGCTTCTCTGAGGTTTGTTGCGTTGACCTTAGTCTGGTGCCTTTGGCTGACCACGTCACCCGCATCTTACGCCAGTTTACTTGCTTCTTGCGCCATCTGGGCATTAAGCAGCTGCGCTTCGCGCCAAGCCTCCGGTGTTGAATCCGTCCAACGCCGAAAGGCCCGAAAAAAGGAATTGGGATCCTCAAAGCCGAGAAGGAAGCTGACTTCGGAGGCACCGAGGTTCGTATTCTTCAGATAATGCTGCGCCAGTCGTTCGCGCGCAGAATTGAGGACTTCCAACCAGGATGTACCTTCTTGTGACAAATGCCGTTGCAGGGATCGCGTGCTCACGGCTAATTCCCTTGCCACGTCATCGATGTGCGTCCGCCCGCTTGGAAGCAACTCCAGCAAAGCGTTTTCGACCCGGGCGCGTATGCTGAGTTCCTGGCGGGCATCATCCATGCGACGGCGCAGGGCGGGTTCAAAAAACTTCCACATCTGATCATCATGCGTAAGGAAAGGCCGCCTAGCATCGATTGGGTCGAGTACAAAAGATGTGGTGGGGCCTATTTCTATTGGACATCCGAACCAGTCTTCGAAAGCTGACGTGTCCTGCAGTCTTGCCGTCAGGAAAACCACCCGAGGCTTTACATAAATGCGTGTAGCACGACGAAGGAGGTTCACCAGAAAGACAACTTCCGTTGCAGCAGGCGTGACCGGCATGTCGGGGCGGTATTTGCATTTGTATTCAAACCGGGTGCCATTGGATTGCTCGTCGACGACGAGGCTGAAAGCCCCGACAAGGCGTTTGAATTCGCCGAGCCGCTGTCCGGCTATAGTGATGTTTGGGGCACAGATGGCTGAGAAGAAGGCAGGATCGAAATATTCGCTCGCCTCTATCTGCCCAAGTTTCAGAGGGAGCGTGGGACACTGCGCTTCGATGTCAAAACTCTCCCAGAGGGCGTAGAACTCATCAAGCGTTATGCGTGATCCTTCTCCGTCCAAAAGTCCGCCAGGCAGGCCTGCGCGACGGAGAACAGCAATGGCGCTAAGGCCGAGATCGGCCAGCATTAATCGCCAGACTTTTCCCACATGTACGGTCGGTTGGTCGGAAAATCGCCGCATAGGTTCCTCCAGTGCTCGACAGATACAGTGAAGAAAGTGTGCAGCCAAATGCTCTTCGCGCCAGGCTACTTGCCGATTGCGCCAGAATCGTGCACGCCAACCGCATAGCATCCGTCAATTTTCGACTCGGTTCCAAGTCATCGCCTCAGATAAGAATCAGCGTTGATGATCCATCGAATGCCGGCTTCCTCTGGCAGCATACCGAGGCGCTGCCTGGGCTGCGAACGCCCTCTTTCCGCCCAAAACGTCACATTAAGCGCAGATCCTAAGGGCGGCTTTGGGGATTTCCTGAGACAAGCCCTGACGGCCGTGCCCGGCCGATATCAGTCACAGGTTGCCGCCCACGCCGACCGTTGGAATCCTTGATCGCAGACTTGGCAACGAGGCACGTCGGAAGGACGAACATGCGGGATGGCGGTATGTGGCTGTTCAAGCTGATTGTCATCCTCGCTGCGGCTTATGTCGTCATCGTCGCGGTGATGTATGCCGCTCAAACCCAAATGCTGTTTCCAACCGGGATGGCGTCGGCGGGCCAGCCCTTCCTGCCGGCCTCAGCGGCCCGGCTTGAGTTTGAAACCTCGGACGGCGACCGCCTCCATGGCGTGCACATCGGACCCGCCGAAACGGCCTCCGAAGGGCGATCGGTGGTTCTCGGTTTCGGCGGCAATGCCTGGAACGCGGACGATCTCGCCGCCTATCTGCACGGGCTGTTCCCCGACGACGACGTGGTCGCCTTCCACTACCGAGGCTATCGGCCGAGCACGGGTCGGCCAAGCGCCGCCGCTTTGCTGCCCGATGCGCCGGTCGTCTATGATCAGGTGATCGCGGCCCTTGATACCGAACGCGTCGTAGCCGTCGGGTTCAGCATCGGCTCCGGCGTTGCGGCGCATCTTGCAAGCCGCCGGCCGCTTGCCGGCCTGATCCTGGTGAGCCCGTTCGATTCGCTCGAAGCGCTGGTACGCGAGCATTATCCCTGGGTGCCGGTGAGGTGGCTGCTGCGCCATCACATGTCACCTCTCGAGGACCTGCAAGGCCTGCCCACTCCGACCGCGCTGATCGCCGCCGAGCGCGACACGATCATTCCGCCCCGACGGACCGAAGCGGTCCAGCGGGTGATTCCTGCTCTCGTTCTCGACCAGACGATCACGGATGCCAACCATAACGACCTCTATGGTC
>JANSXJ010000024.1 GCA_024743015.1 Hyphomonas sp.
GATCGTCTTCGACATAATAAGCCGCATCCGCGAGTTTGATTTCAATTGCCAGGCGCGCAAGTTCTTTGCGCGCCTGGTCTTCAGACAGGTCTTCGACCGCTATCTCGTCATTCATGCCGCCTCCAGCAATTTCAATGCGGCGGCACGCGCCTCATTGGTAATGCTGGAGCCTGACAACATTCGGGCTATTTCTTCAAGCCGTTGACCGTCATCTAGTTGTGCAACGCGGCTAACTGTTTGACCGTCGCCACCCGTTTCTTTCAAAACCCGCCATTGGCGCGTAGCAGCCGAGGCGACTTGCGGGCTGTGTGTGACGGCGAAGACCTGACGGTCGAGCGCCAGCGCGCCGAGTCGCTCTCCAATCGCAGCGGCGACAGCTCCGCCAACACCCTGGTCTGCTTCGTCGAAAATGAGCGTCCCGGTCTCACCGCATTGGCTTAGCGCGCATTTCAACGCCAGGGACAACCGAGCAAGCTCACCACCCGAGGCGATCGTCTTCAATGGTCCGAAGCCCGCCCCTGGGTTGGTTTCAACTTCAAACTCGGCGCGCTCCAGACCTTTGCTGCCGCTCTCGCCTTCGACCAGATCACGAAAGGCAACGCGGAATTGTACGCGGCCCAATTGCAATGGCACGAGTTCCTTCATCACCGCCTTTGCCAGATTATCGGCTTGCTTGCGGCGCTTCGAACTGATGCGCTCTGCTTGCTCTTGCCATGCCCGTTGGGCTTCCGCCTCTTTCGCTGCGGCATCGTTCAGGGACCCCGTTTCGGCCTCGCAAAGCGCGAGTTGCGCCTTAAAGGACTCGAATGTCTCGCATAGTAATTCGGGCAAGCAATCATATTTCCTTGCAGCGGCACGCAGGGCGAACAGACGAGACTCCACCGCTTCCAGCTGACTCGAATCATGGAGCGCATGCTGTGCCAGGTCTTTGACAAGAGACTGCGCCTCCGCCAGTTCGATCAAGGCGCGCTCAACGGCGTCTGCCATGGCCGCTGCGGTCTCCGGCAATCTACCTTCAAGCAATTCCAGATCGGGAACGCGAACAATCCTTTCCCCTGCCCGGGACGCCGCTGCCAGACATTCTTCGAGCTTCGGCTCGGACACTGCTTTAGCGGCCTCATCTACGGAGTCTCGAATACGTTCGGATTGCAGCAGGACTGAGCGCTGTGCGGTCAGGGAGTCCACTTCTCCCTCTTCTGGCCCGAGTTTGGTGAGTTCCTCAACTGCAAAGCTGAGCCATTCCCGTTTCTCGGTTGCGCTCAGAACCGTTTGTTCGAGATCGATCCGCGTTTGCCGCGCTGCCTCATATTTGGTCCAGAGCTCACCGCAGCGCGCTACATCTCCGGCGAGACCGGCGAACGCATCGAGCAGGTCCAGATGTGTTGCCTGACGCATTAATTGCGATGCGGAATGCTGTCCGTGTATTTCAATCAGGCTCTCACCAAGCGTCGTCAGCAAGGCTGCGGCCACCGGCTGCTCATTCACGAACGCACGCGAGGGTCCTGTTGCCGAAATCGTCCGGAGCAGACAGAGCGTTTCATCCCGATCAAAGTCGATGGCGTTGTCTTCCAGAAGACGCCAGATCGGGTGATCGGGCACCACGGAGAACTCCGCGCGGATCGTCGCCTTGTCAGCGCCAGCGCGAACTTGCTTGCGGTCCGCCGATGCCCCGAGAACGAGCCCCAGAGCGTCCAGTATGATGGATTTACCCGCACCGGTTTCCCCGGTGAGGGCTGTGAATCCCGTCGATGCCTCAAGATCGAGACGGTCGATCAGGACAAATGATCGTATCGAGAGTGCATGTAACATGCCCCCTCATACAATGAGAACAAAATAAGAACAAGCGCTATTTGCCGCCGGGGATCAACCGCTGCAACCAAGTCCGCTTTTGAGCATCACTTGCGCCTTCGGGATCAAGCCCTTCACCGCTGAGCAATCTGTAGGAATAACGATACCAGACACTGTCAGGAAAGTTGTATCCCAGCACCGATCCAGCCGCGAGTGCTTCCTGCTTCAGGCCCATGGCGAGATAGACCTCGACCAGTCGATGCAGCGCTTCAGGCGTGTGGCTGGTTGTTTCGTAATCGCTGACCACGGTGCGGAACCGGTTCACGGCGGACAAATGCTGATTGCGCCGCAGGTACCAGCGCCCAATCTCCATTTCTTTACCAGCCAGCTGATCGCTGACCATGTCGAGCTTGATCGTCGCGTCGCGCGCATAATCGCTTTCTGGATAACGACGAACGACATCGTTCAGCGCATCGCGCGCAAGTTCGGTCGTCTTCTGATCGCGGCCGACATCCATAATCTGATCAAAGTGGCTCACCGCTATGAGATAGTAGGCGTAAGGTGCCCCTTGCCCGGCCGGGTTCAAAGAGAGATAGCGCTGAGCCGTCGAGATGGCTTCATCATACTTGCGCGACTCGTACGCTGCGAAAGCTGACATGAGAGACGACCGACGCGCCCACTCTGAATAGGGATGCTGGCGCTCGACCTCGTTGAAGAGCAATATCGCAGTATCAAAATCGCGCTTATCAAGCTCATCCGTCGCGCGTGAATAGAGCAGCTCTACCGGGCGCTCGACATAGGCCAGCTCCTGGCGCCGTGAATTACCCTGGCAAGCCGCCAGGACCAATGAAGCCACGGAAATTGAAAGGAGTGTGAGGTGAACTTTACGCATCTGCGACGACAACCGTTTTACTTTCGCGCAGTTTCCCCAGAAGACCGATTTTGTAAAGACTGAGACTGTCTCTAATCTCCGCACTTTGAACAGTTTAACAGACTTGTCATGGAGACCGATCGACCTACTTCGAGATCATACGTTCACGCCGCTATTCTGCATCAGCACCGTAGGAAGGCACAATGGATATGGAAAAAATTGCTTTAACTGCGGCTGAAGTCGACCGCCTGGTTGGCGACCGCATTCGCCGTCGACGTATTCTTATGGGCCTCACCCAGGATCAACTCGGTGAAGCCCTCGGAATTTCGTATCAACAGATCCAGAAGTATGAAACAGGCGCGAACCGCGTCAGCGCCGGGCGGCTCTATCTGATCGGCGAATGTCTTGAAGTCTCACCAGGTTGGTTCTTCGATCCAGCGAAGTCTGACGCATCCAGCGACGATTTTGATGAGCTCGGCTCATCGCGTCTGTTGATGGAGTTTGTGAGAAGTTTCGCCCGCATCGATGACGAGCGGGTCAAGTCACATCTGGTTTCGCTGGTCAAAGCGATGGCTGACGGAGAATCAGGAGACGAAATCCTGACCAATGGCGACTCACGCATACTGGAAAGCGCCCCACGGTAGCCGACGGAAAACTTCACGCAATTCAATCGGCTAGCTCGAAAAGCGATGTTATAACCTTTTTAACATTCTGTTTTTGTTGATGTTTTCATGGCGAGTGATAAGCTTTCGCCATGCACAGTCACGATCATTCTCATCACCATCACGACCACGGACACGCCCATCATGTTACGGATACCGTTGATGGGCGGCGCCGCGTTGCATTAGCAGCCATTCTGACCTTCGGTTTCATGATCGCCGAGGTCGTCGGTGGGCTGATTTCGGGCTCGCTCGCCCTCTTGGCGGACGCCGCGCACATGTTGACTGATGCCGGGGCGCTTGCGCTGGCCTGGATCGGCTTCAAACTGGCAGAGCGCCCGGCCGATCAGACCCGTTCATTTGGCTGGGCGCGATTCAAAGTGCTCGCGGCCTTCGTCAACGGGCTGACACTGATTGTCCTGGCCGGTTGGATTGTTCTGGAAGCCGCGCAACGGCTGCTTGACCCGCAAGAAGTTATGGGGTCGCTCTTGCTCGGCGTTGCCATACTGGGGCTGGCCGTCAATCTCATTGCGTTTCGGATCCTGCATGGCGGCGATCAGGAGGACCTGAACATGCGCGCTGCGCTGTGGCATGTCGCAGGGGACCTTCTGGGATCTGTCGCCGCGATTGCAGCGGCTCTCATCATCATGTCGACAGGCTGGATGCCGATCGATCCGATCCTGTCAGTTCTCGTAGCCCTGATCATTCTGGTCGGCGGCGTTCGGGTGGTCCGCAGCACGGCGCATATCCTGATCGAGGGCGTGCCACCCGGACTGACAATCGAGGCCATCAAGTCGGATCTCGAGTCTGAGCTCAAAGACGCTGCGCGGGTCGACCATATCCACGCCTGGGCGCTGAACGAATCCAAGACCCTTGTAACGCTGGACGTCGAAGCAGGTCCCGGGGCCTGCATCGAATCACTTCGCCAAGACGTCAAAGCGCGACTGAAAGCGAAGTTTCAGATCGATCACGTCACGGTAGAAATCCGAAGCAAACCGACCAGAACACCGTGATTTATACAGATTCAGAGATGGTATCCAGAGGTTCCCGCAACGAAAAAGGGAGGCCAAAAAGACCTCCCCTCAACACTCTACGCATACTCTACTAGGGATATTCTATAGCGAATTGTACAGACTTTGGGAAGTCGGCACCCTCAGCATGAGTAATTTGTAAGGCTTTAGCTCACAGCTTTCTTGGCAAAAGCACGGGCTTGTGCCTTCCAATTGTCGCGAACCATACGGCCTGGGAAGCGCAGAACAGTCTCCAGCGCATCCATCTGAGCTTTGCGCATTTGCGCGATTTGCCAGAAGTGGAATACACCCGCTTCGTTCAGGCGACGCTCAAGCACAGCTCCGACGCCTTTGATCATTTTCAGATCATCCGGAGTACCAATCGGTTTGGTCAGGCGACCATTCTCGTCGGTCTTGGGCGCAGCAACAGTTTTGGTTGCGCGGGTGGTTTTGGCTTTAGCTTTCGCTTTTGGCGCAGCTTTTACTGTTTTTTTGGCAGGCTTCGCTTTTTTCGCCTTCTTAGGCTTTCCGCCAACGGCCGCGATTTCTTCACTCAGGCGCTCAACGCGGGCTTTGACTTTTTCGTCAACGCCATCCGCATCCGCACGCAGTTCAGCCACCTGCTCTTCGAGATCGTCGAGCTTGCTGTGCAGCTTATCGGCTTTTTTGCCTTTAAGAGAGAACTGCTTCAGACCAAGTGCTTCACGCATACGCTCCATACGGGCTTCCAGGCGCTCACGCTGTTCTTCCTGAAACTTTGAAACCGCTTCAGTTGCTTCTTCGGTCGCTTCTTTGACACGACCGCGAACCTTGGCTGCTTCTTCAGCCACACGGCTCATCTGCTCAGACATTTTCGCGATGGCCGAGTTTGAGTTCAGGCGCGCGCGAACGTCAGATTCGATTTCATCACCGCGAGCAACCAGGTCTTCAAACAGGACTTCGCCCTGCCCGCTGACTTTGCCGACACCTTCGGTAGCAACATCATAGGCTTTGCCATAGGCACCAACGCCGGCCAGCCAGATTTTGTGAGCAACATCGAGACCTTTATTCTCGATTGCCGCGCCGAGGAATTGAGCTTGAGCCTTCTTCGCGGCCTTCTTCTCTTTCTTCGCTTTTTTGTCTTTTTTGTCTTTCTTCGCCATGTCTTGGCTCCGTTTCTGGGATCGGATCAGCCCTGTGCTAATCCTCATTGGCTCCAGATATAATCGGGATGTCTAGAAATCGCATACTAATCCGCGAGGCGCCAATTCGCCCGTGTCGCGAATTTTTGATTGGGATCACGCGGGGATTGCGCTAACCTCTTTCTCATGCGGTGGACGATTGCCTTGATCATGGCCTTCTCACCTGCGGCTTTCGCGCAGGATGATGCGCACCTGATTGCCTTCACGGAGGGCCGTTACGAAGACGCTGCTGCACTTGCCCAGCAAACTGAGTCCGCTGATCATCTAGCCTTCGTCGCCAGAAGTCGGCTCGCTGAAGCGATGAGTGCGCCAGACTTTGTCCCGCCGCCAAGACTGCTTGATGAAGCCGAAGGCTTCGCACGTGAGGCTCTTGAGGTGGATCCAGCTCACATTGAAGGCCGGTTACAGCTCGCCATCGCATTGTCTCTAAAAGCTCGTCCGCTCTCGACCCGGGAAGCGATGCGCGCAGGATATGGCGAGACGGCAAAGGCGCTGGTTGAGAGCGTGCTGGAAGATGACCCGCAAAACCCGTTTGCAAATGGCTTCCTGGCAGTGTGGCATCTGGAAGTGCGACGCCGCGGCGGCGCGTTTGGCGCATCGGTCCTCGGCGCATCAGTAAAGAAAGGACGACGTCACTATCAGGCGGCGATCGACGCGTCTCCTGGGGACGCATCCATTCACTGGCAATATGCGCGCGCGCTGGCCTCGCTGAACGCCAAGAAATACCGTGCCGAAATCGAAACAAGCCTGCAGGCCGCGCTCGACTGCCGCGCAGACACGTCTTTAGAGGATGTCATGCGCAGACGAGCCGAGCTGCTACAGTTTACGATTCAAAACGAAGACCGTTCGGTCACGCAGCTCCTCGCGACGGAGATGCTTTAGCCTATTCGGCTGCGACCGCTTCGAGCGCCTTGCTCTCTTCGAGAAACTTTTCAGCTTCAAGCGCCGCCATACAGCCCATGCCCGCAGCCGTTACAGCCTGACGGTATGTCTCATCCGTGACGTCGCCAGCTGCGAACACGCCAGGAATATTCGTCGCTGTCGAGTCAGGGGCCGTGATCAGATATCCATTATTGTGCATATCGAGCTTACCGACGAACAGCTCTGTCGATGGCGCATGACCGATGGCGATGAAGATGCCGTGGACTGGTACATCTTCGACAACGCCCGTATCAACGTTCTTGAGGCGCGCGGCGGTTACGCCGAGCGGATTTTCATCCCCGACAACTTCTTCCAGAGTTGTGTTCCAGCGAACTTCGATCTTCGGGTGATTGAGCAGTCTGTGTTGCAGGATCTTCTCGGCCCGCAAACTGTCGCGCCGATGGACGAGGATAACCTTGGACGCGAAATTGGTCAGGAAGAGCGCCTCTTCCACCGCCGTGTTGCCACCGCCGACCACGACCACGTCCTTCTCACGATAGAAGAAGCCGTCGCAGGTTGCACAAGCTGAGACACCAAAACCCTGGAATTTGTTCTCGCTCGGCAGTCCGAGCCATTTCGCCTGAGCGCCAGTTGAGATCACAACGGCATCCGCGGTGTAAACTGTCCCGCTATCACCTGTGGCGCGGAACGGGCGCGTGTCCAGATCGATATCCGTGATGTGGTCCTCTGCCAGGTTCGCACCCATTTTCAGAGCGTGCTCCTTCATTTTGTCCATCAGCTCGGGCCCCTGGATCTCTGCGAATCCCGGATAGTTTTCGACTTCGGTGGTGATGGTCAGTTGCCCGCCCGGCTGCGACCCAGCCACAACCAATGTATCGCGCATGGCGCGCGCGGCGTAGACGGCGGCGGTCCATCCGGCTGGTCCAGATCCGATGATCAGGATTTCCGTGTGCCGCGTGTTTGATCCAGTGTCTGACATGACAATCTCCAAAGGCCCACTCATGGGCGAAAAGTCTCTTGGCGCTGGTTATGGGGATTCGGGGCGCAGGAATAAAGGGGTCATTCGCCTAACAGGCGCGTGAAGGTCAGCTAAAGCGCTTCGTTTTCGACGCCCATTTCCCAGGCCCACACACCGTCGCAACCCCGCCACATCGCATAGGTCACGGGTCCGCCTTGTTCTGCGCTCAACATCAACCGGCGCGCCCAATCGTCCCCGGGCTCCATTTCCGCAGCATGGACGCCCCAGAGCATTTGCGCCTGTCGCAGGCGTTTATCATCCAGGGATCCATAAAGAATGGCCTGCTTGCCACGCACTCGGGAGAATTGCGCCAGCCTGAAAATGTCACCGGTTCGCAAGGCAAGTGGCGTATCGTTCCTTTCGGCGATGTCCATCACCGCTTGCGCGGTGGTGTCGACATCGTCGCGTTGATCTCCGCCGCCATCATACTGAACGAGGGCCTGGCGATAATCGTCAGCGCCTTCAACCGCGCGAATAATCCGGTTCATGATCGCAACCGCCGTCGCTGGGTGGCGTCCGACGGCGGTTTCGGCGGACAACATCACTGCGTCGACACCTTGATAGACCGCGGTCGCTACATCTGAAGCTTCCGCTCGCGTCGGGGCTGCATTTTCGACCATGCTTTCCAGCATTTGCGTCGCCACGATAACCGGTTTCGCTGCATTTCGTGCGACCCGGACGATTCGCCGTTGAATAAGTGGCACTTCTTCGGGCGGGAACTCCACACCCAGATCACCGCGCGCAATCATAACAGCGTCCGTCGCTTCGATAATTGCATCAAGGTTGTCGATTGCCGCGGGCTTTTCGAGCTTAGCGACGATCATCGCGCGGTCACCGATCAGGCCTCGCGCCTCGTCGATATCGGCGACAGTCTGGACAAACGACAGCGCAATTATATCCACGCCCATATCCAGGGCGAAAGCGAGATCGCTGCGATCCTTCTCCGAGAGTGCTGGCACTGGCAACGCCTTGCCTCGTACAGTGAAGCCCTTGCGATCCTTCAGGACCCCCGGGAGCTCCGACCTGACCCGTGGGTTTTTGCCAGCTTTGATAACGGTGAAGATGAGCAGGCCATCATCGGCCAGAATCGTATCGCCTTCTTCCAGCACGGAGAGAATCTCAGCCCGCGGAACCGGGATCACATTGTCTGCATCCGTTTCCTTTCCCACGATGAGATCATACTCGCCGCGCATGTCGAGCTTGAGCGCACCGCCGGGAAACTTGCCGACGCGGATTTTCGGCCCCTGCATATCGGCGAGCACCGCAAGCGGTCGCCCGAGAAGCTCCTCAGTCATGCGGATCGCTTCATAGGTTTTCTTGTGCTTTTCCTGCTCACCATGGCTAAAGTTCAGGCGAAAGACGTCCACGCCGGCTTCTGCCAACAGGCGGATCGTGCCCGGCGCGGAACTTCCCGGTCCAAGCGTCGCAATTATTTTGGCGCTTCGCCCGCGCAGTCCCGCTGCTCTTCTGCTCATATTAAGCTCCTTTACCGAGCTCCGCTGCTTCGCGCACTTTGGTCTCGATTCCGGTCCAGTCGCCAGCTTCCATTTCCTGCGGAGAGGCAATCCAAGTTCCGCCTGCCGCGATCACGTTGGGCAAAAGCAAATAATCGAGCGCGTTGTGCGGTTTCACGCCGCCCGTGGGCATGAAATCAATATGCGGAAGCGGACCAGCCAATGAACTCAGGAAGTTTGCACCTCCTGAGGCCTCGGCGGGAAAGAATTTCTGAACACCGAACCCCTCTTCAAAGCGGGCCATGGCTTCGCTTGCCGTCGCCACGCCCGGTAGGATCACGCCATCATGATAGGCGAGCGCCTTCAGCAATTCAGGCGCTGTGCCCGGAGAAACAAGAAAATCCGCCCCGGCTTTCAATGCCGCGTCGACATCACCTTCGGAACAGATAGTGCCCGCACCCACAATCAGATCCGGTTCGGCCTGCTTCATCTCTTCGATAACTTTCAAAGCGACAGGTGTTCGAAGCGTAACCTCCGCGCTCCGCAGGCCGCCTTTCATCAATGCTGACGCCAAAGGCGCGGCGTGCTCAACTTGTGTAACCGTCAAGACCGGAACAATCGGAGCACCATGCAGCGCCTCTCGAAAAGTCGCGAGATTGATCATGCTGCAAGATCCTCATCAAAGTGCAAAGCTGCGGCCCCAATAAGAGCTGCTTCGCTCTCCATCAACAGACGAATTGGAATAGGCTCCATGTAATGACTCATAGGCCCGCGGTCGAAGAAGCGCGAAAGCGCGCGTGGTTGCGCCAACCAATTGACCAGGCGCTCCGCAACACCGCCCGTGATGACCACCCCGCCGCGTGTCCCGTTGATCAAGGCTGCATCGCCGAGCGCATCAAGTGTCGCGCCTGCCCGGATCTCGCAAATATCCCGGCACAAGGCGTCTCCGGCTTCGGCGCGGCGCATGATTTCCGCAGGCGGGGTCAATTCCCACGTGATGCCATCAATATCACAAAGCGCCCGGTGGACAGCGTTCAGGCCCGATCCGGATAGAACAAGCTCCTTGGAGACATAGCCATGAACCGTCTTGAGGCGTTTGGTCAGCTCCCACTCGCGTTCGGATCGCGGCGCAAAGGCAGCGTGTCCCCCTTCGCCCGTCATCACACGCCAGCCACGCTCTCCCTCCGGCAAAAGCGTCGCCATCCCAAGACCCGTTCCGGGGCCTGCGACAAGAATTGGGGATCGCTCGTCCGGCACGTGGCCATCGTGCAACAGACGGAAGCTCTCATCCGTGAGTTCGGGGATCGAGCGCGCCATAGCGGCATAATCATTGACCAGACGGATTCGTTCGAGGCCTGTCCGCGCAACCAGGTCATGACTGTCGACGATCCAGTTGCGATTGGTCAGTTGAACCACACCGTCTCTGACTGGCCCCGCAAACGCGAACAATGCCTGATGCGGGCGCTTATTGCCAAGCTGGCTCAGATACATGTTCAGCGCATCGTGAAAGGTCCGAAAGCTGTCACCCGGCATAACCGCAATGTCGCCAACTTCAGGATGTCCCGCGAAGCCCAGACGGGCTCGACCGAAACGGACATTGGTCCCACCAATATCACCAACAAGTACTGTGTCTGGCATCAACGTTCCCCCAACATTGAAAATACACTTCCGCCCTGTTCGGAATTGCTAACCGCACCGCGGAATCCTCCAAACAGTTCACGACCAAGGCCGGACGCCGACTCATTTGGCCGGAACGCAGCTGCGGCTCTCGCATTGAACTCCGCCGGCTCAACCTGGATGTCGAGCGCTCCCGAAACAGCATCGAGCCGAATGACGTCACCGTCCTGAACTTTCGCGATCGGACCGCCGCGGCTCGCTTCAGGCCCGACATGGATGGCGGCAGGAAACTTACCGGATGCCCCGGACATGCGCCCATCGGTGACCAGTGCCACCTTGTGTCCTTTGTCATGAAGCGCGCCGATGGCTCCGGACAGTCCGTGAAGCTCGGGCATGCCGTTCGCCGAAGGTCCCTGGAAACGCACGACAATAACCACATCGCGGTCGAGTTCGCCGGCCTGGAACGCAGCTTTCACACCTTCCTGACTGTCGAACACCCGTGCAGGTGCCTCAGTGACGTGGCGGTCGGGTTTCACCGCAGAGATCTTGATGACACCTCGCCCAAGCGGCCCGTCCAGCATCTGAAGACCGCCCGTCGCCGCAAACGGATCCTCGATCGGTCGAACGATATCGAGATCGCCGCTCGCGTCGGGCGCTTCGCGCCATTTCAACATATCGCCATCCAACCAGGGTTCCTGACTGTACGTGCTGAGCGGGCCAGCAACTCCCATAGCGTCGCCTTGCAACAGACCGCCTTTGAGCAATTGCCGCACGACAAAACCCATGCCGCCTGCCGCGTGGAAATGATTCACATCAGCTGGCCCGTTCGGGTAAATCCGGCAGAGCAGCGGCACGACGGCGCTAATGTCTGCAAAATCCTCCAACCGGACATCATACCCGGCAGCGGCTGCCATGGCAGGAATGTGCAGAGCATGATTGGTGGACCCACCGGTCGCCATCAGGCCAACCAATGCATTTACGAACGATCGCGCGTCGATCATTTCACCAGCAGGCAGATAGTCGCCTTTGATAGAGTTTTGCAACGCCTGGCGCACTGAGGCACGGGTCAGAGTCTCACGCAGCGGCGTTCCCGGATTTGGGAAAGCTGCGCCCGGCAAATGGAAGCCCATGACTTCCATAAGCATCTGGTTCGAATTCGCGGTTCCGTAGAAGGTACACGTGCCCTGGCTGTGATAACTTTCGCTCTCAGCCCGCAAGAGTTCATCGCGCCCAACGTTTCCGAGCGCAAATTCCTGGCGGATGCGCTGTTTTTCCGGATTTGGCAGCCCGGACGGCATTGGCCCCGCTGGCACCATGACATGCGGCAACCAACCGAACCGCAGCGCTGCAATGGTCAGGCCAGGGATAATCTTGTCGCAAACGCCGAGATTGAGCACCGCATCATAAGCATCATGGCTCAGCGATACCGCAGAAGCCATGGCTATTACATCGCGAGAAAACAGCGATAGCTCCATGCCTTCCTGGCCCTGGGTCACGCCATCGCACATGGCAGGAACGCCGCCGGCGACCTGCGCCGTGGCGGTGTTATGGCGCGCCTCGTCGCGGATGAGTTCCGGATAATGCTCAAACGGCGCATGCGCGGAAAGCATGTCATTATAGCTGGTGATGATGCCGATATTCGGCCAACCCGATCCCAGAATCTGAGTCTTGTCCATGACCGCGCATCCAGCAGACGCATGCGCGAGATTGCCCTCTGTCAGCTTCGTGCGGGCAAAGCCGCTTGGACGCCGGGCACGGATCAGTTCTAGATAAGCCGCCCGGCTCTCTTTGCTGCGCGCTTCGATGCGCGCAGTGACATCTGCTACGGTTTGGTTGATCCTCGACATGGTTATGTGGCCTCCCACCAGTCGCGGCCATCGCGGCGAAGCATAAGCCGCGCTTCCACAGGTCCGTCTTCGAGACCGGCCTGATAGGTTTGCATCGGCACGTCCGCCTGTTCCCAGGCTTCGAGCAGGCCGTCGACCCATTTCCAGGCCGCTTCAACCTCTTCGCGGCGCATGAACAAAGACAGGTTGCCGCGCACGACGTCCATCAACAGACGCTCATAGGCGTCGGGATAACGGACAGCGAAATTGTCGGCATAGGACAGGTTGAGAGGCAGTGATTTGATGCGAAGCCCACCGGGACCCGGCTCTTTGATCTGTAAATAGAGCCGCACGCCCTCATCAGGCTGGACATTAATCACCAAACGGTTGGACTGCGCCTCTGTGTCTCCGAACATGGAGTGCGGCGTTTCACGAAACTGCACGACGATTTCGGAGTGGCGCCCCTTCATCCGTTTGCCGGTGCGCAGATAGAACGGTACGCGCGCCCAGCGCCAATTGTCGATCGAAGCCTTGATCGCGACAAAGGTTTCGGTGCCGCTTTCACGACCAAGCTCTTCGAGGTATCCGGGCACAGCTTCGCCCTTTACGGCGCCAGCAGCATATTGCGCGCGGACCGTATCTTCCTTCGCCACCTGAGGCGAAATCGAGCTCAGGGCCTCCAGAACCTTTATTTTCTCCGTGCGGATCGCGTCGCCATCGATTGAATTGGGTGGCTCCATGGCAATCAAACAAAGCAATTGCAAAAGGTGATTCTGCACCATGTCGCGCAGCGCCCCTGAGCCATCATAATACCCGGCGCGCTCCCCGACACCATAATGCTCCGAGACCGTGATCTGGATATGATCGATCGCGGTGCGGTTCCAGAGCGGCTCAAATAACGAGTTCGCGAACCGCAAAACCATCAGGTTCTGCACGGTTTCTTTGCCGAGATAATGGTCGATACGGTAGATGCACTCTTCAGCGAAAACCGCCCCGACACCTTCATTGATTTTGTGTGCGGAGGCAAGATCGGTTCCAATCGGCTTCTCAAGAACCACGCGTGTATTGCCCTCGCTCAAACCCGCCTGCCCAAGCGCCTGGCAGATAGGCACATAGATCTTGGGAGTAACAGCGAGATAGAAGACGAGCGGTCGGTCTGAGTCCTGCGTGATGTGCGCCTTCAGGTCCGCCCAGTCTGCGTCCGGATCCGTGGCATCCATGGTGACGTAGTGAAGGTGTTTCTCGAACTGTTTCCAATCCGATTTGTTGACGCTGTCCGGCGACGCCTCGCAGCATGCTTCATATGCAAAGCTTCGGAACGCGGTATCATCGAGCTCTGATCGCGAGATGCCGATAATCTTTGCGTCTTCAGGTATTTGACCATCGGCCCAGCGGTGATACAGCGCTGGCAGGAGCTTCCGGCGAGACAAGTCTCCGGTGCCGCCAAAGATGACGATGTCGAATGAGCCAACGGGAATAAACTCGGCCATTCTGCTCCCTCACAATAGTATTTTTTCCAATGACCCTATGCGCTGACGTGACAGCGGTGTCAACGTTCTAGCGAGCATGAAAAAACCCCGAAGGTCTCCCCTCGGGGTCTTCTCTAGTATTCGGACCCGCTTAGTTGCGGGCTTTATCGACCAGGCGATCGTTCTGCGCCCAGTGCATCATACCACGCAGCTTCTCGCCAACTTCCTCAATCAGGTGATCGTTCATGCGTGCACGCATGGACAGGAAGCTTGGAGCGCCAGCCTGATTCTCGAGGACCCAGTCACGGGCAAATTTACCGCTCTGAATATCGTCGAGTACTGCTTTCATGGCCTTCTTGCTCTCGCTGTCGACGACGCGCGGTCCGGAGACATATTCGCCATACTCAGCCGTATTGGAGATCGAATAGTTCATGTTCGCAATGCCGCCCTCATAAATGAGATCGACGATGAGTTTGGTTTCATGCAGGCATTCGAAGTATGCCATTTCCGGGCTGTATCCGGCCTCGACCAGAGTTTCGAAGCCTGCCTTGATCAGTTCGACAATCCCGCCGCACAGGACAGCTTGTTCACCGAACAGGTCGGTCTCGGTTTCTTCCTTGAACGAAGTTTCAATGACCCCGGCGCGGGTATTGCCGATTCCTTTGGAGTAGGACAACGCGATGTCGCGGGCTGTCCCGGTCGCATCCTGATGGATCGCCACCAGACCAGGCAAACCAAAGCCCATCTGGTACTGTGCACGAAGCGTATGACCTGGTCCCTTGGGGGCTGACAGGGATACGTCCACACCGGCAGGTGGGCGGATCAGGTTGTAGTGAATGTTGAAGCCGTGGCCGAACATGATGTGCTGGCCATCGCGAACGTGAGGTTCGATTTCGTTGGCCCAGAGCACAGCCTGCTTTTCATCCGGAACGAGGATCATGACCACGTCCGCCCATTGCGTGATCTCGCTTGGGCTCATCACGGTGAGTCCCTCAGCTTCAGCTTTTGGTTTAGAACCGGAAATTGGTTGGAGGCCAATGCGAACATCCACACCATTATCCTTGAGGTTCAGGGCATGCGCGTGCCCTTGGCTGCCATAACCGACAACGCCGACTTTTTTACCTTGAATCAGGGCGAGGTCCGCATCCTGTTCGTAATAGATTTTCATGCTCACAATACTCCTTGAACGGTCAATTTCTCAGCCGGGCGAACCGGCATTTTCGGATTGGTCTTGAATGGCTCTAACGCAGAGGCCCTCATCCTTTTTCGGCGCCTCGCTTGATCGACAGAACGCCCGTGCGGCTGACTTCGACGAGGCCGAGCGGCTCCATCAGGGCGCAGAACTGATCGATCTTGTCGCTCGCACCGGTCAGCTCAAAGATAAAGCTCTTATTCGTTGTATCGATGACCCGAGCGCGGAAGATTTCCGAAAGCCGCAGCGCCTCAACCCGTTTGTCGCCTTCGCCCGCAACCTTGATCAGTGCCAGCTCCCGCTCGAGGCCGCGTTTGGATTTCGTTATATCCGTGACGTTGGCGACCGGCACGAGACGCAGCAATTGGGCTTCGATTTGCTCCAGCGTATGGGCCGTCCCGGTGGTCACGATGGTGATTCGCGAGCGATGCCGATCGCGGTCAACCTCCGCCACGGTCAGGCTTTCGATGTTATAGCCGCGCGCGGAAAATAGCCCTACGACGCGGCCCAGCACACCCGGCTCGTTGTCGACGATAACCGCGAGCGTACGCCGCTCCTCCATCTCTTCGACATGGCTCATATCATAGGCGCTGGCGGGATTGTCACTCACTGGACCGTCTCCTTGCGTTCGCCAAGCGCAAGGCCTGGGCGACGAGATTTCAAGATCGTTTTCAAACTGTTCGCGCGTTCAATCGCCTCGCTGCGATGATCCATGCGCTGATCATCATATCGCTCCACCACCGTGTCCCGGCGGCGCGGGTCAAGATGGGCTTGAAGTTCAGACACCAGAAGGCGGCGGCAATCATCGATGAACTCCGCGCTATTATCAGCGGTGGGCCCACCCTGACGAGTGAGCGCCTCAATCTCATAATAAGCCAGCATCAAGGCATCGAGAATGGGAGGGCGCGAACCGCGATACGCCCCTTCCTTCTCCGAGCCCTTGGAGGCTGGATCTATGTTCGGGAAAAACAGTCGCCCACGCTCCACCAGCGAAGAGACAGCGAGCATCAGATTGACGCGCTGCTGCAGGAAGCTGGCATCATTGGCTTGATGCTGACGCGTTCGCGCAAACATCGCCGCGCGGTTAAGCACATCAATGCAGGCATTGCCCCATCCGAGGCTTTGAGCGTCGATATTGTGGCGCAGGTTTTCCAGTTGCAGCGCTCTCTGCTTTTGTGTCTCGCGCGCGCTGATGAACGCACCGATGAGAGCCACAATCGCTGACAGGATCGCAACCACGACTTCAATATGGTTCTGCATCCACGAAATCAGGTTATCTAGGCCCATAGCGGTCCCCTTTGTCTGGGGCATGCTTTTGCCAGAGGCTGCGGCCAGGGAAAAGGGACCAGATGACATCAGACAAGCTTTCGACCAGCCTCGTCGATTTCCTCTCCGGTGATTTCGGACAGGATCATCTCATTGTGCGCCGCACCTGACGGGATCATTGGCAGGCAGTTCTCGGCCTTCGTCACCCGGCAGTCGAACACAACCGGGCCATCATAATCGATCATTTCCTGGATCCTGGCATCGAGCTCGCCTGGATCGTCGCATACCAGACCAAGCCCGCCATACGCTTCAGCCAGCTTGACGAAATCCGGCAGGCTTTCCGAATAGGAATGCGAATAGCGCTCGCCATGCAGCAATTCCTGCCACTGCCGAACCATGCCCATCCACTCATTGTTGAGAATGAAGATCTTGATCGGAAGATTGTGCTGGACCGCAGTCGACAGCTCCTGAAGAACCATCTGCACCGAAGCCTCGCCCGCAATGTCGACAACCAAGGCATCCGGATGCGCCGCCTGGATCCCAACAGCGGCGGGCAGACCATAGCCCATCGTGCCGAGGCCGCCGCTTGTCATCCAGCGATTGGGTTCCTCGAAATGATAATGCTGCGCCGCCCACATCTGGTGCTGACCGACTTCCGTTGAGATGTAAGTATCGCGATCCTTGGTCAGCTCATACAGGCGCTCAATCGCATATTGTGGTTTGATCTCAGTTTGGCTGCCCGCATAGGCAAAACAGTCTCGCGCGCGCCAGCGATCGATCTGCTCTTTCCACTCCTTGATATCCGGTCGCTTGGTTTTACCCCAAGCCTTGATCAGGGCCTCAAGCGCTGCACCGCTATCTGCGATAATCGGCACATCCGCGCGAATGACTTTGTTGATCGAACTTGGGTCAATATCGATATGGATCTTTTTGGACCCCGGAGAAAACGCATCGATCCGGCCGGTAACCCGGTCATCGAAACGCGCGCCGACGCAGATCATCAGGTCACAATCATGCATAGCATGGTTGGCCTCATACGACCCGTGCATTCCGAGCATGCCCAGCCAGTCGTCATGACTCGCAGGAAACGCGCCAAGCCCCATCAAGGTCGACGTTACCGGAAACCCTGTCAATGCCTGCAGCTTCCGCAGTGCCGCACTCGCCTCGGGGCCTGAATTGATCACGCCGCCACCGGTATAGAAAACAGGTCTCCGCGCCTTTTTCATCAATTGCATCGCATGTTTGATGCCGTGCGCACTTGGCTGCGTTTGAGGTTTGTAAGTGGCCTTATGGATGCCTTTCTTGCCGACATATCTGCCAGTCGCAAATTGAACATCCTTTGGAATATCAATCACAACCGGCCCGGGCCGACCTGTGGTCGCGATCAGGAAAGCTTCGTGGATTGTCCGAGCGAGATCATCAACATCCGTGACCAGATAATTGTGCTTGGCGCAGCAACGCGTGATGCCGACCGTATCACATTCCTGAAAAGCATCAGTCCCAATCAGATGCGTCGGCACCTGTCCGGTGATGACGACCATTGGAATGGAATCCATCATGGCGTCGGTGATCGGTGTGACCATATTGGTTGCGCCGGGACCTGAAGTTACGAGCGCCACCCCGGCCTTGCCGGTAGAACGCGCATAGCCTTCCGCGGCATGCCCGGCACCCTGCTCATGGCGCACCAGAACGTGCCGAATGGATGGCTCTGAAAAGAGCGCGTCATAGATCGGTAGAACCGCCCCGCCCGGATACCCGAACATCACGTCCACACCCTGTTCCTTTAGCGCCTTAATCACGATCTCGGCGCCGGTCATCTGGCTTGTATCGGTCTGGGCCTTGGGTTTGGTCTGCGTGTCCATGATCTTGGTCCTTGAAGATTTGCAGGGTTCGGTGGGGGCGGGTTTGAGTTAAAAAAAAGGGCCCCGCGTGAGA
>JANSXJ010000099.1 GCA_024743015.1 Hyphomonas sp.
GGCCGTCGCCCTGTTTGATCGGGCGGGACTACTCATTGATCATAATGATGCTTACGAAAACCTTTGCCGCGAACGGGCGTCATATCCTCAACGAGGCGCGCGTCCAGGTATCGTGAGTTCACATGCCATGAACGCGTGGCGAAATGCGATTAGGCTGCGGTCTGGAACAGTTCAGATATCTCGACCAGACGAAATTGATTCATATCTGTTCTGCACAGTTTTGCCTACGCCTCGAGTTGGGCAGCATTTATATTCATCGGAAAAGGCTATAGCGTTGTTTCGTGAAGAATTACGCCTGGAGGAGATTGATGTGTTTGGATTCCGGGCGGACTTCTTTCTTACCTCAGCGGAATCTGAGACTGCGCTTCTAATCGCTTGCGGTCGTTCGGTTCAAGAGGTGTCTGTGCGGCGGGGTGTTTCCGTCGAAACGACTAGAACTCTGCTCAAGCGTGCACTTCACAAAGTGGGTAAACGGGGGCAACCAGAATTAGTTCGATTAGTCTGCGAGTATCGGTACGTCTAATATCGGAGAGGCTTTCTGGCTTAAGAGTTCGTTTTGTGCGCGAGGTAAGGGAGAAAACGATCCACTCGCACCCACACGAGACGAAGTTAAGTACCGCACAGGCTTGCTGTTGAGCGAACTGTGCGCTGCCTAAAGTTCAGGGCTCTTTCTGCGATCCCCGCGGCACTCAGATGAGCCTACGCAGACGTATGAACTGCCTAGTGCGTCAGAGATGCAAGACGAGTATTACCTCGCTGCGTAGAGACAAGCCTGTCCTAACTCGAAAGGTGATGCTTGAAGACCACTCTTGGACTCTCTTCCCCTAGTTTCATGAGAGTCTCCAACTCATGTTCCGGGATAGTGCTTGCTCGCGAAGAGCTGCACGGTAGTTGGAGTGGTCTTTGGGTGTCCTGTGGTGACCTATAGAGCGTCTCCAGATTTGGTAGAAAAATACGAGCACCCCTAAAAATGCAATCCGCCACCCCTATCCCCCCATAGGGGCCCGTCTGGAAACTCAACGATGTAAGGGGTGCCGCAGGGCGTGACACTGCAAGGCCTCGTTCTCCATTGAATGCAGACAAACGCATCGGACTGAAAATCTGACGGCGTAGTGTATCGCTGGTGTATCACGGTCTAAGCTTGAAGATGTGCGAGGAGCTTTTTGCTCGGTATCTACAGGGTATCCAGAGGTTTGCTTGGGGCCTTCCATTGGCACCTACAGGTGCGCTGAGTGCGCTGTCGCGCTGCGGGGTGGGCAGGGTGCCTGCCTCGTGATAGTAACTACGCCCGTCTCTGAACCTCTGTCGTTTTACCCGTCGACAGGCTGAGCTTACCGGCAATCACCAACGCGGGTCACGCGAGAAGCGACGCGTGCGACTCGAATGAAACCTTCGGCGTCATAGATTGCCAGCTGCCCGTTACTGCGAATGACATAGTACTCACCGAACGAGTCACCAGCGAGATACTTGGAGTCACTTTTGGTCAACTTCCGAGCTGTCCCAGACCCGTCACCGTAAGTCAGCTCTAGGGTATACTCGCTGCCTCCCTCTGCCTTCATGACCATTAGGTTGTCGATTGAGGAGAGTCCGGGGACCGGGATGTCGCACCAGCGGCCAACTTCTTGCGCGCTGGCGGTGGCCACTGAGAAGGCGCTTAGGGCTGCGAGGGCCGCGACTTTGTTCATGAGGAAGTCCTTTGGTTGTATTGGGCTCACCCATCTTGCTACACTTCTTTGCGTTGAAGAAAAGCATTTTGACTCCAACAGGGATTGAATCAGTGCAATAAAGGTTTTCAAGCCTTTTGAGGATTACTGGTGCCAGATTTCAACGGCATACTTTCGAAGCCTGAGATAGATCAGGTTATCAACAGACTGCTCCAGTTTGACAGAGAGCGGGGGCAGCCGCTTACTTGTGCCGTTTGCAGCCATAAAAAGTGGACAGTGCAACCGCAAATACTAGGTGTGCCGCCAAGTTCAGCGTATGGTGGGCAAAGAGTGGGAACGCTTCCGCAAAGGGTCATAATGGTGACCTGCAACAACTGCGGTCACTCCTTATTTTTCGAAGCCGAAAAGATGGGGTTCCCTCTAACCGTCAACACACAGAACGCATTCGCCAGTGGGTACTCTTATTCGCCCCTGAAGAACCCGTTTGGCGGGTAAGGAGCGGGCGATGACAACGGACGCGGTGCAGCAGGACACTTACTCTCCTGGAGAACCCGTGGGTTCAACGGTCCAGCCGGTGTACCAGAAGCGTACGATGAACTGTTATGTGGTCACCGAAAGCGAGCTAAGGCAGCTCGGAATCGCAAATATCGGAATTACAGCCTTCGCCGCCATCGGCTCATTTTGTATCGCTTTCGGCTTTGACGTTTTGAAAGACACTTGGCTGACAACTGATATCCCTGAGAACGCCCAGAGTCTCTTGGGATTTGTGCAGTCAGCGTCGTTCTTACTGGGCGTTGCGTTCTATGGATTTGCTGGGATCGCGTGGCGTTGGCGGATAGGAATGCTCAATCTGATCAAAGACGAGTCCAAGAACGAAGAGGCAGTCGGTTAGATCGTTGCAGAAGCCCACGTCATGATAACCTCCAATAGGCTCCATGTTGCTGTCACAGTCGTTTGGCTTGGCTTCTGGTTACTCTATGGGGTCGCCAACGGCTTGTTGAGGTTAGAGCTGAACGCCGTGGGAGACTTCTTGGCAGGCGTTGCGGCTCCCGCAGCGTTCTATTGGTTGATCGTTGGCTACGGCCTTCAGCGCAAAGAGCTGTCTCTCAGCAGAGAGCAACTCGAAGTGCAAGCTGCTGAGCTTCGCAGGCAAGCAGAGGCGGCTCTCGCTCTGGTAGACTTCCAAAGAACCGCCGAGATGCGATCTGAATTGCAAGAGCGCATGGAAGCTATGGAGCAAAAGCTGCTTAATATCATCGACGTGGTGTATCGGTTTGGAAATCTCGGTCCGAGGGCGAGTAACAACAAGCACCCCGTTCAGTTCTTTGGGGGCGGAATTCGCGACAGAAATATGGGCGCGATAAGAAATTTTTGTAGACAGTTTCAGGCGACGGCCCTTGCATGGGACGAGAAACACGGCGCTAACTACGGCCCGCTCGCAACCTGTATGCAGGAGAAGAATCCTACCGCTTACGCGGACCTCATTGCTGCCAGAAGGCGTTTGTCCGATTGGTGGTTGGGGTGCCAAGAGATCAGCAAAGAACTCAAATCACAGGCTCTAGAGGATCAAGGTGAAGCTTACGGTATCGACGAGTTCCTCATGGCTCTCGACCACATCCTAACGATCCGCGCTACCGTTGAGGTGCAACTTGATGATGCTACGCTCAAGGCTTCTGCAACTGTCTCGTGAATGGCTAGGGCACGGCCTTGGTGTTTTGAGTTCGACCAACGCCACCGCCCACCAATTGCCCCCAAAACTGATACACCAAGCGTTGACAGACTCCGGTGGTCAGCCTAATGGATTCTTGTTGAATCACCTGTATTCACCGCAGATTCAGCCCCTCGACGCCATTCGATAATTGGCCGTGTGGGGGCACCATTTTCTAGCTCCGTGACACCAATATCCCTGTGTTCACCGGCCTATCCTTCACTGAATGACGTGCAGAATCGTGCCCGTTCGGGGTTGTGGAGTTTGTCACACACCGCTGCGAACTTTTCGAGCGGACGCAGCGTAAATCATTGACAAGCGGGGGCGCTCCGTCGTGTCATCGATTTGAGGTTTGCGCAAAGAACGTAAATCCGCAGGAAACACATCATATTTGGCGCCATGAATCATCGCGCCATGGGAGGAGTTAATAAATGAAAGTCTCACGACGCTCGAATTCCGTCTTGTTCGCAGGTGCTTCCGCGCTGGCGCTTAGTCTGGCTGCACCGACCGCGATTGCTCAAGACCAGGATCAGGACGAGGATGCGCGAACACTCAGCACGGTTGTAGTGACCACGCAGAAACGCGATGAATCGATTCAAGATGTTCCGATCGCCGTTTCCGCGTTTGATCCAGACGCACTGGAACGCCTGAACATCGACACCGGGTCAGATCTGCAATTCAACATTCCGAACTTCGGTTCGACGCAGGGTAACTTCTCAGCCGGCGGGATTTCAATTCGCGGAATCATCAACGCTGCTGTCGGGGCTTCATCTGATGCTGCGGTTGGAACGCATATTAACGGCGTATCGTCCTCTGGTTCGACGCTGCTCGAGACCGAATTTTACGATGTCGAGCGCATTGAGATTTTGCGCGGTCCGCAAGGTACGCTCTACGGGCGGAATGCGACGGGCGGTGTGGTGAATGCGATTACCGCGAAACCGGTGCTCGAGGAATTCAACGCGAGTGCGGAACTAACGCTCGGCGAATTCAACAACGTAAAAGCGTCCGGTCACATCAATTTGCCAATAGGCGAACGCTTCGCTGCGCGAATTGCTGGTTTTAGCCTGACGCGCGACGGGTATTCCACTGCGATTCTTCCGGATGGAAGCGAACAGGACGTGGACGGTCGGGACCTTTGGGCCATCCGCGGTACACTGGGCGGAGACATCACTGATAATCTGTCTTTCTGGTTGATGGGCGAGCATTATGAAGAAGACTCCACCCGAACCCGCGCCACGAAACAGTTGTGTACGAAAGATACACGTCCATTCCCGTTCAATCAGGGTTGTGTCCCGTATCAGGTTGAAGGTTTGGGATACGCACGTGATGCCAACGGCAACCCGATTCAGGTTCGTCCAGGTCTCGGCACTGTCGACACCTCCGGTACGCTTGGCGGCGTTCTCGCTGCAAACCTTGGATTGTTCTCGGCGTTTGGCACAGACAGCAATGCGGGCGCGACCACATCAAGCGACCTGCGGAAGTTTGAAACCAACCTGGTGCCGCAATTTGAAGGTGAGTCAAACACCGTTCAAGCTCAAATCCAATACGAGTTTGACAATGATCTGACCTTCACATTCCTGGCCAGCCATAATGATAATTATCGCAATTTCACCGATGATTATAACAAGGGTATCGGCACGACGAAGTTCAACATTACTCCTCTGACTCCAGATCTGGACGGCGATGGTGATGGCGATTTCCCAGGTGCAGCCGCATTCGGTCTCAACATTCCGGAAGTCACTCGACTTCGTGAACCTGCCGATACTTTGTTGGCCACAGACCGGTCCAGCTCGGATTTTGAAACCACTTCATTCGAAGCGCGTTTGCAATCCGATTTTGATGGTCCCCTGAACTTCACGGTTGGTGGATTGAAGCTCGATTCAATTGGCGAAACGAACTATTTCGTGTTCTTCAACACGGCAGAGGCCTTGGGTGTTGCGACCGGATTGCCGGGCGACCGGACATATTTCCGCAGTCGTAGCCCTTACAAGCTGAAAGCGCTGGGAGCCTTTGGTGAAGCGTATTGGGATGCTACGGACAACCTGAAATGGACCCTGGGTCTGCGCTATACCAAAGATGAAAAAGCGCAAGAGAATACACCGAGCCTGCTGCTCGCACCTGCGACTGCGTTCCCGGGCATTCTTAATGGCGAAGCGCAGGGTGGTCCTGTGCAAAAAGCTGAGTTTGAAGAAGTCACCGGCCGGTTTGGCTTCGACTACCAAGCAGGCGCTTTTGGCCCAACGGATGATACGTTGCTCTACGCGAACATCGCGCGGGGCTATAAAGGCGGCGGTATTAACCCACCGCAATCAGCCGGCCTCACAAGTGTGAGCAATACATTCGACCCAGAGTTCATCAACGCGTTTGAAGTTGGGTCGAAAAGCACGCTCTTCGGCGGTGCGGGTATCTTGAACCTGGCAGCCTTCTACTATGATTATGAAGGGTACCAGATTTCGTCGATTGTGAATCGGACGTCCGTCAACGAAAACGTCGACGCGACCGTTCAAGGTTTCGAAGCTGAGTTCTACTATCAGGTCACGGAGAACTTCCGCCTCGATTCAACACTTGGTTTGCTAGATACCGAACTTGCTGATCAGGCACCACTTCTGGATACATATGACCAGACTGGCGGTGATCCGAACTATGTCGTTGTGAAAGACGCGGCAACAACGCAAAACTGTGTTGCGCTTCTCTCAGAGGTCAACGCGCTGCTCGCAAGCCCAGCGGCGGCCGCTGCAGCTGGCATCTGCTCCGGCGCAGCTGTACCGTTCGGAGTGAATCCGCTTGTGGGCATCCCAGTTGATGTATCTGGCAACAGCCTGCCGCTCGCACCGGATGTTACCTTCTCTGTCGGTGCGGAATATGTCTTCGGTTTGAACGATGCATGGGACCTTTCGGTTCGCGGCGACTTTTATCATCGCGGTGAAGTCTTCACTCGGATCTTCAATCTTGAAGCTGATCGTCTGGACTCATTCCAGAACGCAAACGCTGCGATCCAGTTTACCAATGATGAGAAGAACATGGAGCTTGAGCTCTACGTGAAAAACTTGCTCGAAGAAGATCAGTTGACCAACCAGTATCTGACTGACGCTTCCTCAGGCCTGTTCACAAACGTGTTCTTGCTGGAACCAAGACAGTTTGGGGTCAGACTCTCCAAGCGCTGGTAACCTGTTCACTTCCCGGCGAGGGCCGGGGGGACGTAAGATGGAGGGCGACTCTTACAGGGTCGCCCTTTTTCTATGCGTATGTCTCAATTCTCGCGCGAAGGTGTTGGCCGGTGGCGAAAGCGCGCTATAGAGTTGCGCCAAAGCAAGATCACAGGAGAAGCGCGATGCGCGAAGTGAGCCATTTCATTGGCGGCAAGCAGGTTGCCGGCACGTCCGGCCGGTTTGGCGATATCTACAATCCAAACACGGGTGAGGTTCAGGCCCGTGTCGCGCTGGCCACGGAAGGCGAAGTCGCAGCCGCTGTGGAGAGTGCCCAAGCTGCGCTTCCTGGTTGGGCGAACACCAATCCGCAGCGTCGCGCCCGCGTGATGTATGAATTCAAACGCCTGCTCGAGGCCAATATGGACGAGCTTGCGGAGTTGTTGTCGTCAGAGCACGGCAAGGTCATCGCCGACTCCAGAGGCGACGTGCAGCGCGGTATCGACGTGGTGGAGTTTGCTTGCGGTATCCCGCACTTGCAGAAAGGCGAGTACACGGAAGGCGCAGGCCCGGGCATCGATGTTTACTCCATGCGGCAGCCGCTTGGCGTTGTGGCCGGGATCACCCCGTTCAATTTCCCCGCCATGATTCCATGTTGGATGTTCGCGGTGGCGATTGCCTGCGGGAACACGTTTATCCTCAAACCATCAGAGAAAGATCCCAGCGTGCCGCTGCGTCTGGTTGAGCTGTTCCTTGAAGCAGGCGCACCGGAAGGCGTGCTCAATATGATCAATGGCGACAAGACGGCGGTAGACGCCCTCCTGACCCACCCGGATATCAAAGCCGTGAGCTTTGTCGGTTCGTCCGATATCGCTCAATACGTTTATTCGACAGGCACCGCGCACGGCAAACGTGTCCAGGCCATGGGCGGGGCGAAGAACCACGGCATCATACTTCCTGATTGCAATATGGAGCAGGCCGTCAAGGACATTGTCGGGGCAGCTTATGGTTCAGCCGGCGAGCGCTGCATGGCGCTGCCCGTGGCGGTCGCAGTTGGTCAGAAGACGGGCGATGAGTTTGTCGAGCGCATGCTGGACGCGGCGCGTAGCTTGAAAGTCGGCGTCTCCACCGACGCTGAAGCCCATTATGGCCCAGTCGTGTCAGCCGCACACAAAGCCAAGGTCGAGGACTATATACAAATGGGCGTCGATGAAGGTGCTGATCTGAAACTCGATGGACGCGGTCATACGCTGCAGGGGCACGAGAATGGCTATTTCATCGGCCCGTCTTTGTTCGATCATGTCAAACCTGGTATGAGAAGTTATGAAGAAGAGATCTTTGGACCCGTTCTGCAAGTCGTACGCGCTGAAAGCCTTGAAGAGGCGGCTCGTCTTCCTTCCAACCATCAATACGGGAACGGTGTCGCGATCTTCACGCAAAATGGCCGGGCCGCGCGCGAGTTTGCGTCACAGGTCAATGTCGGCATGGTCGGCGTGAACGTCCCGATCCCGGTACCGGTTAGCTATCATACATTTGGCGGCTGGAAACGATCAGCCTTTGGCGACACCAATCAGCATGGGCCTGAAGGCGTCCGGTTCTGGACCAAGATCAAGACGGTCACTTCGCGCTGGCCCGATGGGGATATTGGTGACCAGGCTTTCGTCATTCCGACGATGCAATAAGCACCGGCGGGTCAACGCCAGATGCCAAGCACATTCATTCTCGGGGGCGCGCGGTCCGGAAAAAGCCGGCGCGCCCTGCAGCTTGCCGAAAGCCTGAGCACGCAACGTGTCTTTGTCGCGACAGCCGAGCCGCTTGATGAAGAGATGAAGGCGCGGATTCGACACCACAAATCCGAACGCAAATCTGGGTGGGACACGATTGAAGCACATTTAGAGCTCGTAGACGCGCTCTCGAGCGATAACGTATCCAACAAGGTTTGCGTCGTCGATTGCCTGACACTCTGGCTATCAAATCTGATGCATCACGAGCGGGACGTAGATCTAGAGACAGAGCGGTTGTGCGGACATCTGAATCAGTGCGCGGGCACCATCATACTGGTCTCGAACGAAGTCGGTCTGGGCCTGGTGCCTGAAACTCCTCTGGGGCGCGCCTTCCGCGATGCTCAAGGGCGGCTGAATCAGAGGGTTGCGGACGTTTGCGACACGGTGGAATTCGTCGCCGCGGGCCTTCCGATCAAGCTAAAAGGCTAAGGGCCTCACCCAACCGTGAGAGCTGGATTTCCTCTGCAGGAAGGCCAATCCGTACGTGAGCAGGCATGTTTTCAAAGTGCCGGACATAAAGCCCGGCCTGTGCCAGATGCCCCCAGACTGCGTGGGCATTTTCAACCTGAACGAAGCGAAACAGGCCAGTCCGGTCATGCATCCTTCCGCACCAGCGCCGGCGTGGAGGCGAGGTTGAGCAGGGCGTCGATATCCACTGCTCGCGAAACACCCTCCGCGAGGTCGTCGAGCGCAGATTCGATCCTGGCATTGAAATTCATCTCATTGTCCGTTTGAGCGCCGGCGTCTGATAACCAGGACCGCCGAAAACCATCCGCTTCGAAGACCCCATGCAGGTAAGTGCCCTGGATGCGGTTGTCAGGAGACCTCGCGCCTTCGGCCTGACCGCGAACAATCGCAAAAGGGCGAGCTGTGTCCGGACCGTCGGTTTCGCCGACATGGATTTCATAGCCGGTAATCGTCTCACCGGTACGAGCACAGTTTCCGGTTGCGGGAACGACACGTTTGTCTCCGGTCATGACCGTGCGAACGTTCAGGAGGCCAAGACCGGTCTCATGTCCAGCAGGACCATCATGGCCGTCCGGATCCCGAATTTCGGAGCCCAGCATTTGAAAGCCGCCACAAATTCCGAGTACGCGACCACCCGCACGTGCGTGGGCGATCAGGTCATGGTCCCAACCCTGTTCTCGCAGAAATCGCAGGTCCCCAATCGTCGATTTCGTACCGAACAAAATAACCAGGTCTGCATCCCGAGGTAGGGGGGTGCCAGGCGGGACCCAGCGAAAGTCTATGCCAGGTTCCAGACGAAGCGGATCTGCATCATCGAAGTTTGCAATCCTAGAGAGCATAGGAGCGACGATCTTCAAGCTGCCGGTTCTGGAGCGAGGCAAGTCTTGCAATGAAACCGCGTCTTCAGCCGGCAACACTGCAGGTGCGCTCAACCAGGGGACCACACCAAAACACGGCCATCCCGTTCGAGCCTCGATGGCGCGCACGCCGTCCTCGAAAAGTGCAGGATCTCCGCGAAACTTATTGATCAGAAACCCTTCAATCATCCGAGCGTCCTCAGGCGCAAGTACGTCCTGTGTGCCAACCAGACTGGCAATCACGCCGCCCTTGTCGATATCGCCAATCAGGCACACCGGGACCCCAGCACGGCGAGCAAACCCCATATTGGCAATATCGCGATCGCGCAGGTTGATTTCTGCGGGACTGCCTGCCCCCTCAACAATGACGAGATCGTTCGCCTCGATCAGGCGCTGAAAGCTTTCGAGTACAGCGCCCAAGAGCTGATCGCGCGAGGCCATATATTCGGCGGCCTCCATCGCACTCAGCGCCTTGCCGTGGACCACGACTTGGGCGGTGCGATCAGTTTGCGGCTTCAGCAGAACCGGGTTCATGTCGGCATGCGGTTCGAGCCCCGCGGCGCGCGCTTGCAAAGCCTGCGCACGACCTATCTCGCCGCCCTTTGGACAGGCCATCGCATTGTTGGACATATTCTGAGGTTTGAACGGCGCGACGCGCAGACCGCGCTTTTTTGCGATCCGGCACAGCGCCGCGACGAGGACGGATTTGCCAACGTCCGACCCGGTCCCTTGCAGCATCAGGGCTTTGCCGCTCACAATGCGCCGTCCATGATAATCCGCTCGCCTTCGATCCTCGCAGAGACGCGATAAACGTCGGATAAACGTTGTGGGGTAAGCGTGTCCGCGGGTGGACCATCAGCGATGATCTGCCCGTCTTTCATCCAGATGAGTCGGGTCGCATACCGGGCGGCCAATTCGATATCGTGAAGCACGAGCAATGCGCCGCCGCCTTCGCTGACATACGACCTGATCAGATCGAGTATTCGGAACTGGTGACGCGGATCCAGCGCGGCGGTGGGTTCGTCTGCAATAAGAAGCGGCGCCTCGGACGCAAATGCACGAGCACAGTGAACGCGCGCCAATTCTCCTCCCGAGAGCGAGCCCGTCGTCCGACGCGCCAGATGCGTCAGGTCGCACGCAACGATAGCGCGATCTACCGCAGCCGCGTCGCTTCCGGTTAGCTTTCCAAGCGTTGCACCATGGCTGAACCGCCCCAGCGACACCACGTCATGCACTTGATTGGGCCAGGCGAGGGGGCGGATCTGGGGAAGGTAGGCGATTTTGCGAGCCCGCTCGATAGGGGAGATTTTGGACGTGTCTTGCTCACCAATAAATGCCGAGCCCGAAGCCAGTGCCTGAAATCCAAGCGCTCCTCGGATGAGGCTGGTCTTA
>JANSXJ010000346.1 GCA_024743015.1 Hyphomonas sp.
ATCAGTCCAGGGCATGGTGGCCTCCATCATCGAATCTTTGACAATTCGACGGAATCACAACCCACTGATATCACTCAACAACTTTCGAAACGGGCTCTGAGACATAGGTGACGGAACGTACCGGACACATGGGTAACACTTTTTGGTTTTTGCCGGAGGTGTTGATGCCGTGGAAAGTGAGTTCGGTAATGGAGGAACGACTTCGTTTTGTTGCCCGTCTATTGGACGGAGAGGCCATGAGCGATGTGTGTCGTCAGTTCGGCATCTCGCGCAAGACCGGGTACAAGATCTACAATCGCTACAAGGAGCATGGGCTGGAAGCGCTCACTGACCGTTCGCGGCGGCCCTACCGTCATGCCAATCAACTGCCCATGCAGGTTGAACAACTGATACCCGGGTCAAGCCCGGGCACCCGGTTGAAGAAGGACAAGCCGCATTGGGGCGCCAGAAAGATACGTGAGCTTCTGGTACGGCAGCTGGCCGGCGATGTGCGCGTGCCGGCCAAGAGCACCGTCCATGCCGTGCTCGACCGGCATGGCCTGGTCAAGCGCAGGGGCCGCAAACGCAGGCGCGCTGCCAGCGATGCAGTCGTTAACTCATGAACGGGTCGCTTCATGGGTCGTTATGACAGTCACGCGACAACGCCTGCTGAACATCAAATGAACCTCACCCGAGCACCGAGGCGTCCTTCATCGCGCCCATCTTCCGTATTGCGTTTTGCGCTACAACGATCTACATTGCCCACATAGGAGGAGCTAATGGCCAGCACCGCAGAACGCAAAGAACATCCCATCTCAATGCGCCTGCCAGAAGCCGATGTCGCGATGATCGACCGGGCGGCCGGCCTTCAAGGCAGATCGCGCACAGATTTCGTACGAAATGCAGCTGTGCGCGCGGCAGAAGACGTCGTTATGGAAACACGGCTTCTCCGCATGAGCCAGGAAGGGTTTGCCGAATTCATGGCCGCCTTGTCGGAACCTGCCGCGCCGGTGCCGGAAATGGTCGAGGTCACGAAGCGTTTGGCACCGTGGGAGTCTGAAAAAGCTCCGAGAGACTGAAAATTGGCGCTCTCAGCTCCTGAACCACTCAACGCATCCCATGATATCTCGCAGTTTAATTGTGGCAAACCCACGCTGGATCATTGGCTAAAGACGCGTGCACTTTCCAATCAGCAGAAGGGCTTTACAGCCGTGCTCGTGGTTCATGATTCGGGACGTGTCGTCGGCTTCTACGGTCTCTCGCCCAGCGCCGTCGTCCCAAACATTTTGCCGCGATCAATCCGGACCGGGCAACCGCCGGACCCCGTCCCTTGCTTGTTGCTCGGACAACTTGCCACAGACACCGCATGGTCGGGCCAAGGCATCGGAACAGGCTTGGTCAAACATGCTTTGCAGCGATGCGTGAACGCGGCGTCTATGATCGGTGGAAGGGCACTGATGGTCAGTGCGGTCGACGGCGAAGCAGCCGCATTCTGGCAGCGACGCGGCTTCAAGCCTTCCAAAGACGACCCGCTCGTTCTTTTTCGTTCGATGGCTGCAATCGCAGCATCCATCGACGCGTCCACGAATTAACGCACGCAACGCTGGCGCCTTTCGAAAGATCGATCCTAAATTCGCTCGTAGGCGCCAATCAACGTTGCTTCGGCCCTCGCCGAGTTCAGCCGCCGAACGTGAACGGATCGAACACATCAACGACAAAACCGTTGAAATCGCGCGTGTTCCGCGTCGCGACGGTCAACCGATGGAGACGCGCTGTCGCCGCGATCATCGCATCTTCGACCAGCGTGTCAGATGTCCGATGCTTCAGACGCGCCCATTCCCGGAACGCCGCCGCGTCCATTGGCAGAACGCCATAGCTGGACACCACCATATCGAGCCATGCCTCGATCTCAGCGGCCTTTTCGGCGTTCTGCTCCTTCGTCAACTCCACGCCAGCCTGAATCTCACCGATTGTGACTGCGGACAGGAACAGCTGATCGGCGGGAACCGTGTCGATCCATGTGAGAACGGCCCCGTGCGGTCGACGCCTTCGCAGTTCCGACACGACGTTGGTATCGAGCAGGAACACGGCCTAATCGAGAACCGGCGTCCGGCGATGACGATGCTGGTCGCGCTGCGGCACCAGCGCGTCCGTCCGCGCTTCGGGCGCGAGCAGCAATGCCTTCAAATTCGGCGTGGCCAACCGCTGAAGCCGACGCCACTCCTCGATCGGCACAAGAACAGCGGTCTCGACACCGCGCTTGGTGACGATCTGCGGTCCCTCTTTGAGACTTGAATCCAAGAACTCACTGAATCGAGCCTTGGCTTCCTGAACTTGCCATGCCTTGGTCATGAACACTCCACCGATGTAACTGACTATATATATGACTAGTTTGTCCTAACGCCAAGTGCCTTTCGGTTTGTTACGGCAGCTCACGTTGGCGCAGCAGGGTGTCTGGGATCTCCGTCCGCGCCCAGCGAAAGTGGGGAACCTGCCGCGTCCTAGAGAAAAGTGAGAGTCCTGCGGTCGGTCCGTTGACGGGTTTGGAGGTCGAGAGAGAGGCTTTTGCTCCTCCGTGGAAACGCCCCCGATGGGGCTTTTCCTGGCCGTTTCGGCCACCCGTCGTCACCCCATCACGGAGATGATCCCATGACCCATGTTGAGATTCTGGACGGCCGTCGCGATGCGAGCGGCGGCTACAAGGTGAATGTGTCCCGAGGCGGCCATAACGGCCGCGTGTCCTCGGAATGGTTTTCGCGGCCCGACGACGACAAGTTCCTGTCGTTGTCGGAGCTCTACGCTTCGGTGAAGGGCCGCGCCGAGCGCAGCCGGACGCGGACGGTGGAAAGCGCGGCGATCCGCGTTGAGGCCCATCGTGACGATCCGGAAAAGCTGGCGCTGGTCCTGCCGGACGCCGAGGCGCCAGTCGCGCCGACCCATTGGAGCTTTGGCCAGCTTGCGAGCCTCGTCGGCGCGCCGGCGGCCTATCTGCGCCAGCTTCCCGCACCGTTGGCTGGCATCAACCTGCAATACGGCCTGACCAACAACCGTGCCGAGCAGGTCAAGGTGCTGGAGGTCGAGGGAGCCTCCCCCGGACCCCGATCCGGGGGACGCACAGAGCTCCGCGCCGTCACCGGTCCGGATTATGGCCGGATCTATGACCACGAACTCGTCTCGGCGGTCCAGCGGATCGCAGGTGATGGTGTCGGTGACACCCGCTGGAAAGTGCCGGGCCTGCTCGATTGGTCGACGGGCGTCTACAGCCCGATGGTCGACGTCACCAAGGACACGACTACGCTCTACGCCTCCGACCGGGACGTCTTTCTCTTCCTGGTCGACGACCTCAATCCGATTGAAGCTGGCACGCTGCCGGACGGATCGCCCGATCTGTTCTTCCGAGGGTTCTATTGCTGGAACTCCGAGGTCGGGGCGAAGACGCTGGGCATAGCCAGCTTCTATCTTCGCGCCGTCTGCCAGAACCGCAATCTCTGGGGCGTGGAGGATTTTCAGGAGATTTCGATCCGGCATTCCAAATACGCCGCCAATCGGTTTGCGCATGAGGCAGCACCGGCGCTGGCAAGTTTCGCGGACTCGTCACCGCAGCCCTTCATCCAGGGCATCCGCGCTGCACGCGAGCGCATCGTCGCGCGCAGCGACGAGGACCGCACCGCCTTCCTGCGCAAGCGCGGCTTCTCGAAGGCGGAGAGCGGCAAGATCGTCGAGACCGTGCTGGCCGAGGAAGGCCGCCCGCCCGAAAGCGTCTTCGACTTCGTCCAGGGCATCACTGCGGTCGCGCGGTCCAAGCCCCAGCAGGATGCGCGTCTGACCATGGAGACCCGCGCCAAGAAGCTGCTGGAGTTAGCTGCCTAGCTTCGGCGGTTCCGCCTTATCCTCAATCGTCAGATCCCGGTCCATCTCCCTTCAGAGGAAGAGGTGGGCCGGGAGTTTCGTGACGGTTTTGGAGGTCGAGAGAGGCTTTCGGCCGTTCGTCGCGGAGAAGTCCCATGACCAAAAGAGCCACAAAGAAAACGTCGAAACGAATTCCCAAGATCGCGCTCAGTGAATCGCGCGACATCCCCTTCAACAAGCTCGTGCTGAGCCAGGCCAA
>JANSXJ010000376.1 GCA_024743015.1 Hyphomonas sp.
AGCGCCGCGTGTGTTGTAGCGGTGGGCGCGGTTGACAGCACCACACCAGGCGCCCCGACCTTGTGCTCGTCCCGATTGGCAATTCGAGGCCTGAACGATCCAATCCCCAGGAACAGTCAAAGAGAGAGGCTATGGCGAACAGACGCCAAGATGCGACGGTCATCGTTGGAGGCGGGCACGCGGCAGGCGCGCTCCTGACAACCTTGCTGCAAAAGAAATATCAACAGGAGGTGGTTCTGGTGGGCGAGGAGCCCCATCCGCCCTACCAGCGACCACCTCTGTCCAAGAATTATCTGGCAGGAGAGATTGATCAGGAGTCTCTGTACCTAAAGCCGCGTTCGGTGTACGACGACGCGGGCTACCAGCTTCGGCTCGGGGAGCGCGCCGAGCACATAGACCGGGACAACAAGACCATCACGCTATCGGACCAGAGTACGTTGAAATACGGTCAACTTGTCCTGGCCACGGGATCTCGTGTTCGATACCTGAACGCGCAAGGGGCCGACTTGAAAGGCCTTCATTATCTGCACGACATCGCTGACTCGGATGCCCTTCGTGAACAATTCGTCCCGGGGAAGAGTCTGGTCATCGTTGGCGGCGGCTACATCGGCCTGGAGGTGGCCGCCATCGCCGTCAAGGCAGGCCTCAAGGTCACGGTGCTGGAAGCCGCCGAGCGACTCATGCAACGGGTCACAGGCCCGGAAATCTCCGCGTTCTTTTATGCCAAGCACCGAGGTGCCGGAGTGGATGTGCGCCTGGACACGGCGGTCACCGGCTTCGAGGCCGGCAACCACGGCTACGTGGCCGGCGTAACACTGGCCGACGGCACGACCGTACCGGCCGATTTTGTGCTCGTTTCGGTCGGCATCGCACCGGAAACCGCTCTGGCCGAAGCCGCCGGCCTGCCTTGTGACGACGGTATTCTCGTGGACGAATATACGCGTACTAACGATCCCGATATCCTGGCAATCGGTGACTGCACCCGCCACAGAAATCTTTTCTTTGAACAAACGCAGCGGATGGAGTCAGTCGCCAACGCGGTCGATCAGGCCCGTACCGCGGCGGCGACCCTGATGGGAGAGGACAGGCCCTACGATGCCGCACCCTGGTTCTGGTCGAATCAGTATGACGTGCGCCTGCAGATGGTGGGGTTGTCCCACGCTCATGATGAGCGGGTAGTACGTGGCAAGCCCGAGGACGAGGCATTCGCGGTGTTCTATCTGCGCGAAGGTCATCTCATTGCCGTGGACGCGGTCAATCTGCCTATGGCTTTCATGGTGGGTAAGAAACTCGTCTACCAACACAGGGAGGTCAAAGCGCAAGCGTTGCGTGATCCGGATATCGAATTGAAGTCCTTGATCTGAAGCATGCACAAACCCCCAACCGTGGCTAGGCGCCCTTCCGCGACATGGCTGGAAAGATTCGGGCATTACCCTCTTTTAAAGGCGCAGGTCGCCGTGCGCGTCGCTTTCTCGACCGCATCGAGTGACCAAATCGAGGTGTATGCCGATATGCCATGCGACCTGGGCGGCGCTGCGAACTGCATGACTTTACAACTCAACGGCTTTGCACTTCATGTCGGGGCTGCATCGTCTTTTCTGGGATATGGGCACTCTTTTCAGCCAGTGTGGCCTGCTTCGTTTTCGTCATTCTCAGTGCTGACGCGACAGAACTCCACGCTGTGTTCCAGTTCACGAGACGACACGCGTACAGGGATTTCCCACATTCCATTCTGGTTTACAGGTTATATGTCGTACTCGGCCCTGCCATCGAACCCACTCTGTATTCCGGATACCCATAAATTTAACCCCACTTTTCCTGCGCAGGGGAGCAGGATTTCTCACATTGTGGGAAATCCAGTTACACGCCAATTCTCAGCTTCGGCTTCAGTCCAGCGCGCTGGGCAAGACGCACTAGATTGTCGAGGCTGAATTTCTCAACTTTGCCGTGCTTAACCTCCGACACGCGGGACTTGTCGACCCCCAGTCGTTTGCTGAGCACCATCTGGTTCTCCCGCGACTCAGCCAGCCACGCCTGCAGGGCATTTACGATCTGAGCGCGCATGACCAGCTCGGCTGCCTCCTCTTCCTCGAACAAGTCATAGAAGACGCCCCGAGGGTCGCCTTTGGTCAGTGTTCTCTCACTCATTTTCGAAGCTCCTTCAGTGCCGCCGACAGGCGTGCTCTTGCCAGATCGATATCAGCTTTTGCGGTGCGCTGCATTTTCTTCTGGAACGCGTGTAGCACCAACACTCGGCCTTCGATCTCGGCGACGTACAGCACGCGGTATTGGTTGTTTGGATCGACTTTGATCCGAATTTCCCCAACCCCTGGCCCAACGTCTTGATCGGCTTCCAGTTGTTCGGGTCTAGTCCGCGCTGGACGCGATCCAGTTGGAAGCCAGCCTCCTGCCTAGCGTCCAGAGGAAAGCTCTTCAGGTCGTCCAGGCATCGTCCGGCCCAATAGATCGCCTTCATGATCCTTAGCATGGGACATCGCAGCCATAATTGCAATATATTGCAACGATGTCGGAGGGTGCCATGGCACACTCACGCCCCGAGCAAAGTGGGGCAGTTGGTCCGTCATCTGGGGTTAAACAGGTATTTTGCTGAGGGCTGAAGGCAGGAGTCTGGTGTTTACCCTATGTCAACATTGGAACAGGCCCATGAGCGACAGAATGGACGGCGCGCAGGTGCACCAGACCGAACTGGATAATTTGGACTTCTTCGCCATGTCTGATTCCCCGCCGCGAACCGCGCAACTATTCCGCAACGGCCGCAATCAATCTGTGCGATTACCGAAGGAGATGGAGTTGGGTGATGTCGAAGAGGTGCTCACGTACCGAGTGGGTTCTCGACTTGTCATTGAGCCAAAGCGCCCCAGCTGGAGCGCATTGATGGATGCTCCGGATGTTGGTGACTACTTTTTGTCCGAGCGCCCGGGGATTGGTATTGACCTGATTCGGAGTGCTGATGATGCGCTACATGCTGGACACCGGTACCAGCAGTTGCAGCATCCGTAATGCGCCGATGTCGTTAATCCAGCTGCTGGAACGGGCTGCTTTCTCGGGCCACGAAATCTTCGTGTCTGTCGTCACCTATGCAGAACTCTCATGCAAGGCGTAGTCGCCAGGCCAGAGAGCCTTAGCGCGTGCAACGGTTTCAGGCGTTCCTGGCGCCGCTGCATGCCGTGCTTCCTGGGGGCGTTACACCGCCGACGCGGGACACCTAACGGGTCGCAAGACACGATGATCGCTGCACATGCGCTCAGTGCTGGGCGGTCGTGTTGACGAATAACGTCAGGCGTTTCTGCTTCCGCGTAGTCGAGCTGCACGTTGAACTAGGTCGATCATGTTTCTTGATGCCGGTACGCCCTAGCCCCTGAACCTATACTCCACTCTGGATGCCCTTGCATAAAAGGGTGACCTGCCTACCTTTCCACGATGTTCGAGCATGAGCGCGAGGTTGAGCGCTACAACCCGGTGATCGAGGATACCCAATCGATCGATCAGGGCGATGCCAACGTGACTGCCGTAGGGCATTTCGCGCCTTATCGGACCCATTATCTTCGGGCGCGCAATCAGCAGGAAACTCGCATTGACGGGGGCGTTGCCATCGCGCAGGACCTACAGGAGCTAGCGACCTTTGTGAATGTCAAATAAGGGATGGCGAGACGATCAACCAGGCGGCAGCATCGCCTTCCATGGG
>JANSXJ010000028.1 GCA_024743015.1 Hyphomonas sp.
GGCCTGATGACCATGGGCGCTCCGAATTTCTTCAAGGACGGGATCGCGCCTCTCACAGGCCTGGTTGAGACCGATTGGCTGCCCTTTCCGTTCACAATGAACTGGCAGATGACGCGGCCTGGTGAGGTGATCTTCAAAAAGGGAGAGCCGTTTTGCTTCATCGTCCCGATCGAGCACGGCAAGCTGGAGGAGATCGAACCCGAGCGCAAACTCCTCAGCACCAATCCCGAGCTTGAGAAGGACTTTCACGGTTGGGCCGAAAGCCGGGGCAACTTCAACAAGAAGCTTGTATCCGGCGACAAAGAGGCCGTGAAAGCAGGCTGGCAACGCCATTATATGCGCGGCGAAAAGCAAACCGGCGACAAGATCGATAGTCACGTCACCAAAAGACGCCTCAAGCCCCCAAAGGATGTTTAGGGCCGTCTTGCCTTGATTTTCGTCCCGATTTCGCCCTGATTGAACCGCAGGTTTCAAGGGTGACGGAGGGATAAATGACAATACGTGCAATTCTTGCTGGAGCTGGCCTGGTGGGCCTCGCGGCCTGCGGTGGCAGTGGCGGCGGCGATTATGAGCGGTCTATGGCGCCTCCCCCACCGTCGCCGGTCATGGCCGAAGATGCGGTGGAATTTGACGGCGCCGTCGGAATGAAATCCGCCTCCGGATTGCAAATGGCAGCCGATGAGGCCGCGCCCGAACCGAGCGCGGGCGAGCCTGGCGCAGAACAATATATTGCCTATCGACACAGCCTCGGCCTCACCCTTCCGAAGGGCCAGGTTGATCCCTTGATGGCTGCGCACACTGAGGCCTGCCGCACGGCCGGGACGGCGACCTGTATTGTCGTCAATTCGAATGTCTACAGCCAGGACGAGGATTACGCTTCAGGCAATCTCTCCATTCGTGCGACCCCGGCCTGGATTGAGACCTTCATGGGCAGCGTCGAAAGCGACGCCCAGAAATCCGGCGGCGAAGTCACGCAAAGATCGACCAGTGCCGAGGATCTGACCCGTCAGATCATCGATACCGGTGCCCGGTTGGAGGCGCAGAAAACGCTGCAAGGCCGGTTGCTCAACCTGCTGGAACGGCGCGATGGCGAGCTTGGCGAACTGCTTCAGATCGAACGCGAGCTGGCCCGCGTGACCGGTCAGATCGAGAGCATTGAGGCGCAATTGAAGACGCTGCGCCTACGGGTCTCGATGTCGTATCTGGACATCAATTACCAGACCAAGGTCCCGGCCTTCAGCGGCTCCCGGGAGAACCCGTTGGGTCAGGCCTTTGGGGATTTCTTTTATAATCTGTCAGGCGCCATCGCTGCCGTGATCACGGCCTTCGCGGTTGGATTGCCGTGGATCCTGCTGATCGGATTATTCCTGTGGATCTGGCTGAAACTGATCTGGCCGCGTCTGCGCGGGAAGAAGAAAAAGCCCGGAGCGGCGTCCTAGGCGGACTGCACATTTATCAGGGCGTGACCGATGACGGCTTTGAGATATTCCGGATCGAATGGCTTGGTGATCAGATAGGACGGGCCTTCATTTGTGGTGGAAAGATATTTCTCCGGATATGCAGTGACGAACACGACGGGCACATTGTCCGGAAGGTTCATTTCAGCAATCGCATCGGTTCCCTGCGTTCCATCCGCCAGGTTGATGTCACACAAGACAATGTCCGGGCGCTCTTTCTGACTGATCGAGACCGCCTCGCCCGCCGTGATCGCGATTCCGATAATGGTGTGTCCCAGACTTTCTGCCAGACGCTTGAGTTGCGCCGAAATCAGAGGTTCGTCCTCGATGATCAGCATCCGCGTCGCTGTGGAGGCGGTGAATTCTGCTTCCGCGATGATCAGCATTTTGTTGAGGTCGTCTTCGCTGACCCCGAGGATCCGCCGAACAACGTCGTTGGGCAGGTTCTCGACCGCAATCAATAAGAGTGCACGCCGGGCCCGCGCAGCAGGTGCCGGGTTCAGCAGATCGAGTTCCTGTTCAAGCATCTTGAACAAGCGCGCGCGATCGAAATCAGTTTCCTCAAAACTGCTATCGAGCGAAAAATCGATGACCTTTTGCAGGACTCGCTCAACGCAGGCATCGCCGGCTGCTGTATCACCCGTTGCAGCGCGCGCGAAGCGTCGGAGATAGGGCACCAGCTTTTCGATTCGGTCAGCCGTCCACATCTCAAATTTCTCCGAACAATTCCAACTGCTTAAACCTCATTGACCTGACGGATCTAATTCGATTGTGCTCCGGGACAATCTGCCAAAGCCAGGCGAGGGGGGAGCTTTTGTCAGCGCGGCGTGCAAAATCAAGCCAAGCTCAGCAGACCGGGCTGCCAAAAATCGGCGATGGCCGGCTTGTCGAACTGGGCGAGGCGCTTCGAAGCGAATATGCGGATATCGAGAACGAGCCCTTGCCTGACCGTTTGAAGGCGATGGTTGACGCCCTGAAAGAGACCGAAAGGAAAACCCGCGGCGAGCCTTAATCCTCATCAAAGGCGACCTCGCCGGTGGCCACGCTGACAGTGACCGGCACCTCGAATCGAAGCTTCAGACCATCCGGTTCAAATCGATGCGTGGTCTTGATTCTCGGCATCATGTTCAACAGCTGGAACCCAAATCCGGTTTGTTCAGGCGCGGTGATGTTCTCCAGGCCGGTTTCATTCCATTCCGCGTGAAGAACGTCGTCTTCGATCCACCAGCGCAGCGAAAGCCGACCCGACTCGCTGGTGAGAAAGCCATATTTCGAGGCGTTGGTGACCATTTCGTGCATATACATCGAGGTGGCTTTACTGGCCCGGACGGAGAGCTTGGTCGGTTCGCCCTCAATGGTGACGCGGTCCAGGGCCGGTCCGGCATAAGGCTCAAGCTCGGTTCGGATAATCTCCTCAAAATCCAATCCGGTCCAATGCGAATCTGTGAGCGCCGCAAAGTTCCGGCTCATCGCCGCCAGGCGCCCATTGAAGCTTTTCAGGAACGTATCGATGTCCGGTGCGACACTGCCCGTATGGTCGGCGATCGACTGAACCACCGTGAGGGCGTTTCGCACCCGATGGTTCAGTTCAGCCGTGACCAGATCGCGCTCTTCTCGCAGCTGCTCGCGTTCCGTCACGTCTTCGGCTCTCTGAACCAGATAATCCGCGTTGCCATCTTCGCAATGCACCCGGAATTGAGTGACCTTCCAGATTCGATCCTCAAGGCTCTGATCGGCAAATCGTATATTGAAGACTTGCGGGTCAACAGAAACAGATTCCCCGGCAAAGGTCCGTCGAAAGCTCTCTTTCAGCAGAGCTTCGCGTTCTTCCGTGTTCGGAAACACGTCAAAAACGTATCGACCGATAATCTCGGTTCTATGCCGTTGCACGGCACGGCAATACGCATCATTCGCATCCACATAGACCAGATCCGTGTTCAGAATCATGGCCGGGTTCGGCATGCGATTGAAAATAGTCTGGTGAATCGAACTCCCCATGGACAGAATCATAGAGGGAATCGCGGGGCCGTCGAGACACCTATTTGCGTGACGTAGCGGACCTTTGTTCAGACTCAGCCAGCGTTAAAGACCTGAACGGAAAATCAGCCAGGCGCGCGGGTTTTGAGGGCGAGCGCGTGTAGCTCACCGCCCATATTTCCCTTCAGCGCCGCGTAGACCATCTGATGCTGCGCCACGCGGGTCTTGCCGCGAAACTGTTCAGAAATGATCTCGGCCTGCCAATGGTCATTGTCGCCAGCCAGGTCAGTCAGAACAATCTCGGCATCCGGAAAAGCTTCGGTGAGGAAGCCTTCCAGCGTGTCTCGGGTCATTGCCATGGATCAAGCAGGCTCCGGTTCGCCGCCAAAGTCTGAGCCTTTGTCCTTACGGCGCTTGCCAATTACCGGCACAGCGGCGTTCGGACGTGGCGGCTCATCCGGCTCGTCCGGACGTTCCGGCAACTTGCCCTCATTGATCAAGTCGCGGATCTCGTCCCCGGTGAGCGTTTCATACTCAAGCAGGGCCTCGGCGAGCGCGGACCATTGGTCACGATATTTGGTCATGACCTCGCGCGCATCATCCATGCCTTTCTGGATCAGCTTGCGCACTTCCTCCTCGATCTTCTTGGAGGTTTCCTCCGAGACCGAAGAGGACTGAACCAGTTGCTGGCCGAGGAAGACCTGGCCCTGGTCTTCGCCATAATCGACCGGGCCGATTTCATCCGACAGACCCCAGCGTGTGACCATGGCGCGCGCCAGGCGCGTGGCTTGCTGAATGTCGGATGCCGCCCCGGCAGTAACGGCGTCGTCGCCAAATTTTTCTTCTTCAGCGACACGGCCACCCATGATGATCGCCAAGCGAGACGTCATCTCGATCCGGCTCATGGACAATTTGTCGTCTTCCGGCAGCTGCATAACCATACCGAGCGCGCGGCCGCGCGGGATGATCGTCGCCTTGTGCACCGGATCCGCCTTCGGCACTTTCAGCGCCACGATAGCGTGACCGGCTTCGTGCCAGGCGGTCAGTTCCTTTTCATCCTGGCTCATCACCATTGAGCGACGCTCCGGCCCCATCAGGACCTTAGCCTTGGCGTCCTCGAACTCGGACATGGCAACGACGCGCGTGCCGCGCCGGGCCGCCAGAAGGGCTGCCTCGTTCACCAGGTTCGCAAGGTCAGCGCCCGAGAAACCAGGCGTTCCGCGTGCGATGATTTTCGGCTCAACATCCTTGGCGAGCGGGACATTGCGCATGTGGACTTTGAGGATCTTCTCGCGGCCAATGACATCCGGATTACCGACCGTCACCTGCCGGTCAAAACGGCCCGGACGCAGCAAGGCAGGATCCAGCACGTCAGGACGGTTGGTCGCCGCAACGATAATAATGCCGTCATTGGCTTCAAAGCCGTCCATCTCGACCAGCAACTGGTTGAGGGTTTGCTCGCGCTCATCATTACCGCCGCCAAGACCGGCGCCGCGTGAGCGACCTACCGCATCGATCTCGTCGATAAAGATTATACAAGGGGCGTTCCGCTTGGCTTGCTCGAACATGTCGCGGACGCGGCTGGCGCCGACACCGACAAACATTTCAACAAAGTCGGACCCTGAAATCGTGAAGAAGGGCACCCCGGCCTCGCCAGCAATAGCGCGGGCGAGGAGTGTCTTACCGGTTCCGGGAGGGCCGACCAGAAGCGCGCCCTTGGGGATCTTACCGCCAAGACGCTGGAACTTGGCCGGATCCTTCAGGAAGTCGACCACTTCTTCTAGCTCTTCTTTGGCTTCATCCACACCGGCTACGTCGTCAAATGTTACGCGGCCCTGTTTCTCGGTCAGCAAGCGGGCGCGCGATTTACCGAAGCTCATTGCGCCGCGACCGCCACCACCAGACTGCATCTGGCGCATGAAGAAGAACAGGATTGCGACGATGAAGATGATCGGCAGCAGACCCATGATCAGGTCTCCGAGATTGAAGCCCGTGTCCGGATCGTCGACGACAGATGGGACATCATATTCGATCATCTGCTCACGCAGCGCACCAAGGTCCTGGCTTTTCTGCGCGTAAATGCGGTCGCCATTGGTCGTGACCGCCGTTACCTTGGTCGGTGTGATCACCACTTCGGTGAGCTGCTTGGCTTCGGCCAGATCATAGACTTCAGAAATATCAACTTTCTGAGCATTAGCCTGTGCCGGATTGCTTTGCATGACGGCGAGAAGGCCGAGCAGGAGAACCGCGATCAGTCCCCAGACTGCGAGATTACGCATATTCATCGATCATTCCAAACGTTAGTGATGTCGCTTGCCTACAATATAGGTGAAGGATTTCATGAAAACGACTCAAATCATCGCAATCTGTGACATAAGCTTCACCTATGGCTATGGATTGCACGATTCAGGCCGCGATTTTGAGGGATAATGGATGAAAGACGCGCTAAAAGTGTATGGCCCGCTCGCCGCGGCTATTTTGATCTTGCTGGTGATCACAATGCGGTTTGTCGCGCCGCCACCGCCAATGGAGATGCGCTTCGCCGCGGGCAGCGTTGACGGCCAGTATTACGCACTGGCGCAGCGCTATGCCGACACGCTCTCCAGGCATGGCATCCAGGTCGAGATTCTGGAAACCAAAGGCACGATTGAGAACTATGGCCTGCTCAATGCGGGTGAAGCAGATGTCGCGCTCCTGCAAGGCGGCCTTGCAAGTGAAGAAGCCCGTCAAAATCTCGAATCGCTTGGCGGCATGTTCGCCGAACCGTTCTGGATTTTCACCCGGTCGGATCAGTTGTCGCGGCTCTCCGCCGACTTTGGTGACCTGGGAAATGTGCGGATCGCAGGCGGTGCCCCCGGATCGGGGACGCGGGCGATGACGGAACGGCTCCAGGAAGAATGGGGCGGCGAGTGGCTGGAAATCGTTCCGCTGTCCGGCAATGCAGCGGCGACCGCCCTTCTTGAAGGTGACGTTGACGCCGCCGTGTTTACCGCCGGGGTTGGCGCCGGCTATGTCCAGCGCTTGCTGAACGATCCAACGAGCCGCCTGATCGGCATGCGGCGGGCCCAGGGGCTTTCCATGCGCGATGATGCGCTTTCTCCGCTCACCTTGTACGACGGCGTGGTCGACATGAACCGGGATATTCCGTCGGGCGATGTTCAGCTGATTTCGGCGATTGCCCAGCTTGGCGTCGACAAGGACCTGCACCCGGCGCTTCAGTCCGTCTTGCTGGAGGCGGCAGAGGAAATTCACAGCGGCGGCTCGATCCTGACCCGGGCCAAGACGTTCCCGGATGAAACCCGCACCGATCTGCCGCTTTCAGATGAGGCGCGACGCTATTACCGAAATGGCCCGACATTCCTGCGGCGCTATTTCTCGTTCGGCTGGGCCAACTTCCTCGAACGGGCCTGGGTATTCCTCATACCGCTGGTCGCTCTGATGATCCCGCTGGTGCAGATGGCGCCGCCTGTCTATCGCTGGCGCATCCGGCGCAAGATCTATGTCTGGTACAATGATCTGCATGACCTGGAACGCCGCGGTTTCGAAGCCGACAGCGATGAGACGCGCGCGACCGTCCTGTCAGAGATACAGGCCTTGCAACATGAAGTCGGCCAGGTGGATGTGCCCGTCTCCTATAATGACGAGCTGTATCATCTGCGCAGCCACATAAATTTCGTCGAAGCCCTGATCGCGCGGCAAGCGGCGCAGGGGTAGGGCAAGTTTATTAGTTGCGTCATCGCATCAGATCTGACAAAAACCGATGCTTGTAATAATATGACAATTTTCGGCATCGGAGACTGCATGGCTAAATTGAGGTTCATTTCAGCTCTGGTCGCGACGAGTTTAATTTCGAGCGGCGCATGTTCGACGAGCCTTGGCCCGACCAATCCGGGAAAAGCAGAGAGCGTCACATGCATTTCAGATCGCGATGGGCTGTTGAATATGACCCTGGAGCAATTCGATCGAACATTAGGCGAGGGATGGAGGCCGATTGCAGATAAATCGGGGTGCAAGTTGATCGCCGCAGATCTGATATCTGAGTATTCATCGACACGTCTCGGTATCGAAAATGTACACGACCGACGCTCTCTGGCGTGGCACGAAGGTCAATTACGAGCGGCGGCAGGTCAGACCGACAAAGCGCTACCTCTCTTTGCTTTAGCGCATCGGGAAAAAATCGATAATAACGCCGATGTCGCGTGGAATCTTTATGTCGCAGCAACAATTGCGTTCCTTGAACGCGACAGAGACGCGCTCGATGACGCGCATCGGAAATTGTCAGCATTACCGGAACCGGACTTTTGGGCCTCTGCGGTTGAACGCACAGTCGAAAAGTACGGATTTACACCAGTTTGGCCGAGCAATCTGAACGTCGTCGAAGCCTTCCAGCGCTGTTTCGAAAAGACCTACGAAGAGGCTTACTCCCGATGCAATCAAGGACTGAAGCCAGCGCAGAACTAAACGGATTTGCACTTCGACTCTATTGACGCCAACGCCACTCCTACCCCATAGTTCCAAAATAGAACTTACGGAGATCTGAAATGAAACCAGTCTGTTTGGTCATCGGTGCGGGGGCAGGGATCGGCGGCACGGTCGGTGCCAGATTCGCAAGTGAAGGCTATCACGCGGTTCTGTGTCGTCGCAGCGATAAGGAAGGCCTCGACAAACTGGTGGACGGCATTCAGTCCGCGGGCGGCGAAGCAACCGGGTTGCTCCTCAACGCGATCGATGATGACGCGATCGAGAACGCCGTCACGCATGTCGAGAAGAATATCGGCCCGATCGAAGTGGTGATCTACAATCTCGGCGCGCAGATCGGAGACCGCCCGCTTGAGGAGACCAGCTACAAGGCGTTTGAAATGGGCTGGCGACTGGCAACATTTGGATTGTTCCGTCTGGCCAAAACAGTCTGTCCCTTGATGGAGGAGCGCGGCAGCGGCACCATCCTGGTCACCTCGGCGACGGCAGCCGTGCGGGGGAATAAAGGCCAGCACTCACATGCCGCGGCAATGGGTGGCCGCCGTATGCTGTGCCAGACCTTGAACGCGCAATATGCATCCAAGGGCATCCATGTCGTACATATTCTCGTCGACGGCGCGGTGGATGCGCCGGATACGCTTGGCAAAATGCTCGGACCCGAATTGTTCCAGAAATTGCGCGAAACGCGCGGGGCTGAAGATGGGCTTCTGCTGCCCGCGCAGATGGCGGAGACGTATTATCATCTCTCCACCCAGCATCGCAGCGCCTGGACCCACGAGCTTGACCTGCGGGTGTTTTCCGATGTCGCCTGGTGGAACCACCCCTAGCGCCGCGGCGTTCTGGCAGCTCAGCGGCTGGAACCGATTCACGCGACTGCAACAAAATCGCCGGCAGGAGAACGGTAACCGCAATCCAAACCGGCGATAGTGTTTCGGACTCTTTATCCTTGGACAGACGTCCGCGCAGCCGATCTATTTGTTGGGCTGCGGGGTCGTGCGCAGATATGGACGCACTTCCTTATAGCCTTTCGGGAAAAGCTTATCGGCCTCTTCATTGCTGACACTCGGCACGATGATCACGTCGTCGCCATCCTGCCAGTTCACCGGCGTCGCAACTTTGTGATTATCGGTCAGCTGCAGGCTGTCGATGAGGCGGAGGATCTCATCAAAGTTCCGCCCCGCGGATGGCGGGTAGATGATCGAGGCCCGGATCTTCTTGTTATTGTCGATGACGTAGACCGCCCGCACCGTGACTTTCGCGTCGGCGTTCGGGTGGATCATATTGTAAAGCGTGGCGACTTTCTTTTCCGGATCGCCAATGATCGGGAAGTTGACCTCGGCGCCTTGCGTATCCTCGATATCCTCGATCCACTTCTTGTGGGCCTCAACCGTATCAACAGAAATGACGAGCGCTTTCGCACCGCGCGCTGCGAGCTTGTCCTTCAGCTTCGCTGTGTAGCCGAGTTCAGTTGTACAAACCGGCGTAAAGTCGGCGGGGTGAGAGAAAAACACGACCCAGTCATCGCCGATCCAGTCATGGAACCGGATGCGGCCGTGTGTGGTATCGGTTTCGAAGTCGGGTGCGGTGTCACCGAGCAGCAGGCTCATCTGACTTCTCCTTGTAAATTGGCTTGATTTCTACAGCGAAAGTGGGGCCTATGCGGGTGGGTTCCAACGGCCCAACCCTGACTCGCAGGTTTAGTTTTCCTGCACGATATCGAAGGATATTTGATGAAGCGCCTTATTCTGATGCGTCATGCGAAAACCGAACCCTGGACAGAAGGGATCGATGACTTCGCGCGGGCGCTGACCCCGGTCGGGCATGAGGCTGCCGAGACAATGGCGAAAGCCCTGAAAGGCGAGGGTTGGTCACCTGAAAAAGCCGTCTTGTCGACGGCGCGGCGGACGCGCGAAACCTGGAGCCATCTATCCGACGTCTTCGGCGCGTGCGAAATGGTGCTGGAAGACGACTTGTATCTTGCTGGCGAACGCGGCATCTCCGACATTATTTCCGACCATGACGGGGCCCGCACACTGATCATTATCGGTCACAATCCGGGGCTACACGATCTCGCCGTCAGTCTGCTCAGAGAGGCGGGGAGCGTCGACCACCAAGCCTCCATTCGCATCTCAGCAAAGCTGCCCACGGGCGGGGTCGTGATGTTTGAAGCGGCGGAAGACGGCGCCTTTGTACCCGCACATTTCAAACTTCAGAATTTCATGAAGCCCAAAGACTTCTCGCAAGACTAGCCATATCGCTCACGAAAAACGCCCCGCGGGGGAGACACGGGACGTTTCGAATCTGCCGAACGGGCCGGGCACAGGCGCGTTAGCGCGCGCTGCGACGACCGCCGCGGCGACGGCGACGCACGAGCAGATGATCGCGACCAGCATCGCTGGCAGCTTTTTTGAGCGCTGGCAGAATGAGGCCGCCAAGCTCGCCATCATAGGATGACGCATTGATCAGGGTTGCAGCTTCGAAGCTGGATGGGGTGACGTGGGAGGGAGTCGCTTGCATTGTTTCTATCCTTTTTATTATGGCCCGGTCGCCCGGGATCAGACGACCCTATTGAGTTCTGCCTGACGAGGATGAACTTAACACCGAAATTATCGTTTTTCAATATGTGAATATCGTTTTTCGGTAATTTTCTGCAATTCGCTTCAATTTCCGACCCACGCGCTGCGGTGCGCGTTGCTCAGTCGGTGCCGGTCTGACCAAGGTCGAGGGACAATTGCTGCCCCTGTTCTGACCTGCCTCCAGCATGCGGGCTCGGGCCCGGCGTGGGCGCACGCCGTGTTCGCATATGGTAAAAGTTGGGCAAACCCCGAATGAGCTCGGTCACGCGCGCCGCACGAATATCCTGCCCAGCAGATAGATACTGGTTTCGCGCCGTAACAGCCGCTTGCCAGGTTTCCTTGATCGAGATGACCCCGAAATTCAGATAAGGGGCGAGTTGATCGAAATAGGCGTCCTGCACCAGAGTTTCGGACGCAGCGACCTGGCTGAGATCAGATACAGGCCCCAACAAGTGTTTCAGCAACTCGATCGCGGCTTTGCGTCCACCGCTCGGATGGCTGGTTGAGTCTTCCGACCGTGTCTGGGCGATCGGGCGATGACCAATACCGATTTGCGCGGCGGGAAGTTCGGCCGGGGCCTCATGCCGCGGCGTTGCCATGAACGCGTCCCACGCTGCTGCTTGCGAGCCGCCCGGGCTCGGGGTCTGCTCGGGCCCAAACTGAGAGAAGGTTCGCAGCGCCACGCCGGCGCGCATACACCAGGCTTCAACTTGCGCATCGTATGGTTCCGGTACCACCGCCTCGTGCCTGTAGACGCTGAGAACATTCTCCGTCCGATGCAACTCGGACAGGACGGCAACCGGATCACCTGATCGGAAATGCAAACTTGCGCCGCGCTGCTCCAGGGCTGCGTCGAGATCATTCAGGCTCTCGGTCAGAAATGAGCTGTGGGGCGCATCAGGCTCGGAAATAAACAATGGCACAACGCGCCCGCCATCCCGCGCCGCCGCGAGACAGACGGCCCGCAAGGGCGCGTGATCGTGCACACGCAAATCGTTCCGAAACCAGAGAATATGTACGCCACTCATGGAACATATATAGAACATCTAATCACATTTGTCCACAGAGCAGCAAGTTGAGAAGAAAATTCAACCAGTAGATGCTTGCTCTCAGTCATCATGGATTCAATATTTATATATGCTCAAATATAATAACATTGAGTTCAATATATATTACCCACAATCGCCTCGTATAGAAAAATATAAGCCTTATTTACTCAAACACTCCTATTGGTCTGGCACGCCAACGCCAGACCTTGCCGCGATCCTCCCTGCCCCACTCGAGTCTTGTTCTTTTCGCACCGGCATCCATCCCCACCAGCAAGCGTTGCTTAACACCATCATTGCTGCAATTGGGGCGTTCGGAATCGTGCAACCTGTCCTGACCGCTCAGGCGCTGTCATGGTTGGCACTCACCATGTTTAGCGCCCTGATTCTGTTTCGCCTCGTGCTTGTTCTAACCGGGTTGGGCCTGAGGCTTCTCCCCAGTCCGCCACTGATCGCGAGTGATATTCCTGAGGATCTCCCGACCTATTCGATCCTGGTCGCCGCCTACAACGAAGCCGGAATGATGCGCCAGCTCGCAAGCGCCCTCAACGCCCTTTCATGGCCAGAGGACAGGCTGGAAGTGTTCCTGCTTCTGGAAGCGGACGACCCGGAGACGCTGCAAGCTGCGCAAGCAGCCGGATTTTCCGGGTCGACCCGGCTCATTATCGTTCCCCCGGGAGGACCAAAAACCAAGCCGAACGCATTGAACCACGGTCTCGCTCTGGCGCGCGGAACCTATGTGACGGTCTATGATGTCGAGGACCTCCCCCATCCTGGCCAACTCCTGCAATCCTACACTCTGTTCGCGAACGCTGCAGAACACACGGTTTGCGTCCAGGCCCCTCTGGTTGCCGTCAATGACGGATCAAACTGGATCGCGGCGCAATGGGCGCTTGAATATGACGTTCAGTTCGGATTGCTTCTGCCAAGTCTGTCGCTGCACGGCATGCCAATCCTGTTGGGTGGGACGAGCAACCATTTTCGGCGAAACGCCCTTCTTGCCGCTGGTGGATGGGATGCCTGGAATGTCACCGAAGATGCGGATCTGGGCATACGAATCGCCAGAGCCGGATTTACGACCAAAACCCTTACGGCGCCCACATTTGAATCTGCGCCGACGCAGTTTGGTGTTTGGTTAGCGCAACGTAGTCGCTGGTTGAAAGGCTATTTGCAAACCTGGTTGGTCCTGATGCGAGATCCCGCAGCCACGGTCCGCCAGATGGGGTTTGTTCGGTTCCTCGTCGCGCAGCTCACGCTGGGCGGCGCAATCCTTGCGCCGCTCGCGCATGCGCCATGCGCTGTTCTGGTCGCGCTGGCGCTCTGGTCCGACCCCCTCGAAATCGGCCGCGTGGGACTAGGACTTCTATTTGCGGGCCTGGGTGTCGGGCTGCTCGGCGATCTGGTTGCACCGGGAAAATGGAGCTGGGCCCGTCTTCTGGCCGTTGTAACGCGTCCGCTCTACTGGCCGCTACATAGCCTCGCTGCATATCGCGCGCTTTGGGAGCTTGCGAACAAACCCTTTTTCTGGGCAAAGACGCCGCATCACCCTCATGATGTGGAGCCGCAATCATTCTACTCGACTGGATCATAAGCCTCAGCCTCGCGACGGGCCTGATTGTTCTGGGCGTTTTTGCGCAATCCAAGCTCGGCACCGTGCGCAAAAAGGATCAACGACCTCACCAGGTGCCATGGGGTCTGGTGATGATTGGCTGCGTGTTCGGCGTGTTCCTCGTCGTGGTCCACCTGATGAACCTGATCGGCGTGGAGACCGGCCCGGAAAACAGTATGTTTGGCCGGTTCTAGACAACAAAACTGTCACTTGACTCCAAACCGTTTGTTCGCATTATGTTCTCATACAAAGAAGGAGGACAGATATGCCAACCCCACAAGAGCTTATGCAACTCGGACAGGCGCTGGTTGAACATTGCTCAAATCAGACCGAGCAGGCTTTGCAGGACAAATACTATACGCAGGACGCTGTCTCGGTCGAAGCAGTTGCCATGCCCGATGGTAATGCCGAAGCCGTCGGTCTGGACGCCATCAAGGCCAAGAATGAATGGTGGTATGGCGCGCATGAGCTGCACTCCAACAAAGTAGAAGGCCCTTTTGTTCATGGCGATGATCGGTTCAGCGTGATTTTCGATATCGATGTGACCCAGAAGGAAAGCGGTCAGCGCATGCAGATGCGCGAGATTGGGACCTATTACGTGAATCAGGACGGCAAGATCACCCGCGAAGAGTTCGCGTATCCCGTCGAAGGATAGGTTCTGCCCCGGCGTCAGAGATAGCCATTAACTGGCGTGCCCGTTAAGGTGCTGCATCTGCGAACAAAAGCAGGTGCATCTGCACCGATACGGGAGAATGATGATGGCCTTTGACGCCCCTGAAGATCTCGACGAATTCCGCACCAGCGTGCGCGAATGGCTCGAGGAAAACTGCCCGCCAAGCATGCGCACGCCCATGAAGGACGATGAAATTGTCTGGGGCGGCAAACGTGAGGCGTTCAAGAACCCGGACTCGAAAGTCTGGCTGGAACGCATGGGCGAAAAAGGCTGGACCGCACCGGAATGGCCGGCCGAATATGGCGGCGGCGGCCTGAACAAAGCCCAGGCGCGAGTCCTTCAGCAAGAGTTGCGGCGCATCAAGGCGCGGCCGGCCCTGTTCTCTTTCGGTCTCTGGATGTTCGGACCAGCGCTTCTCGAGTTCGGCAATGACGAGCAAAAAAAGCGCTTCATCCCGGATATCGTCAAAGGCAAGACACGCTGGTGTCAGGGCTATTCCGAACCGGGCGCTGGCTCGGACCTGGCTGGCCTACAAACCAAGTGTGAAGACAAGGGCGACCATTGGCTCATCAATGGCCAGAAAGTCTGGACCTCTTATGCCGACCAGGCGGACTGGATCTTCTGTCTGGTCCGAACGGACAAGAGCGTAAAGCATGAGGGTATCAGCTTCCTCGTATTTGATATGGAGACTGAAGGCGTGGAAGCCCGGCCGATTAAGCTGATCTCCGGCTCATCGCCCTTCTGTGAGACTTTCTTCACGGACGTGAAAGTGCCGAAAGACCAATTGGTCGGGAAACTCAATGGCGGTTGGACGATTGCCAAACGCCTGCTGCAATTCGAGCGCTCGTCGATTTCCGCGGGCGGCTTTGGCGGCACGGGCGGCTCCGGCATCCTGCCACCTCAGGAATATGCCAAACAGCATGTCGGGGTTGATGAAACCGGCCGCGTTTCGGATGGCGATCTGCGTGCCCGCATCACCGATCACCTGATGTATGCCAAGGCGTTCGGCCTGACCGTGCAGCGCTCAACCGAAGAAGCCAAAGCCGGGCAGGAAGTCGGACATACCGCTTCGATCATGAAATATGCTGCGGCCAAGATGAACCAGGACAAGTGCGAACTGCTCGTCGAAGCGCTGGGTACTGACGGCCTTGGCTGGTCCGGCGATGGCTTTGCCGAAGACGCCAAGAAAGCCACCCGCGGCTGGCTCCGTTCGAAAGGCAACTCGATCGAAGGCGGCACCAGTGAAATCAATCTCAACGTGGTCGCCAAACGCGTCCTCGGTCTGCGGGAGCATCAATAACCCGTGCAGATGGTGCTCATCATAACCTTGTTCATTTGGCCCGCACTTATCGGCGGATGGGTGGCATTTCAGCGCCAGCCTGACCGGTGGCATGGGTTCGGTGGATGCGTTGCAATTGCCCCTGCTGCGACCATGCTAATCGCAACACTGATGATAAGCACGCGGGGCAAACTCAATTTTTCTGATCTAGTGATGATCTTAATTCTGACCCTTATCGCGGGACTGTTCTTCTTTCTCGCACGCCGGTTGGCTAAACCGTTTGCGGAAGCCTGGCGTGAACACCGCGATGCAAAAGTCGAGGAGACTTTCAAATGAGCTTTGTTCTTTCCGAAGACCAGCAAATGCTGCGCGATACGGCGATGGCGTTCGCGCGCGATGAAATGCCGGTGAGCCATCTGCGTGAATTGCGCGATGGCGGCGCCAATGGCGTCGACGCGGAAATGCGCGGCAAGCTTGCCGAGCTTGGTTTCTTCGGCGTCCTCGTGCCGGAAGAATATGATGGTGTCGGACTGGGCATGGTGGCCATGGGCCAGATCATGGAAGCCCAGGGCCGCACGATTGCTGCCACGCCGCTGCTCCAAACCGCGGTCATGGGCGCTAGCGCATTGATCCTTGGCGGGTCGGAAGCGCAAAAGGCCGAATGGCTGCCAAAAATCGCAAGTGGCGAGGTCACCGTCGCACTCGCCGTGGATGAAGGCACGCATCACGCGCCGCTCAACATCGCGACCGAAGCCGAACGCAATGGTCAGGGCTACACGCTGAACGGCGCCAAACGCTATGTTCCGGATGGGCATCACGCCGACGTCTTCATCATCGCAGCACGCACCTTTGGCGAGGCAGGCCAGGCCCATGGCATCAGTCTGTTCCTGGTGCCGAACACTGCTGATGGCTTGAGCGTCAACGCGCTCAACACCGTTGATTCGCATGGCGCCGCGCATCTCACGCTTGAGGATGTAGCGGTCGGCGAAGACTGCGTGATCGGCGCGGTAGATGCGGGGTGGGAAGTGCTTGAGCCAACCCTGGATCGCGGTCGCATCGCCCTCGCCGCGGAAGCCCTGGGCAGCGCTCAGGCCGCGTTTGATATGACGCTGGAATATATGCAGACCCGCAAACAGTTCGGACAGTTGATTGGCTCTTTCCAGAGTCTGCAGCATCGCGCGGCAAAAATGTTCACCGATCTGGAACTGACCCGGTCCTGCATCGCTGCGGCTTTGTCCGGCATTGATGAGAACCGCAATGACGTGGCCGAACTGGCCAGCCTCGCCAAGGCGCGGGCGTCCGATCTGATCCACCTTGTGTCGAACGAAACCGTGCAATTCCACGGCGGAATCGGCATGACCGATGCGCATGATAGTGGACTCTATATGAAGCGTGCGCGGGTGCAGGAAGCGCTGCTCGGCGGCGCATCCTATCACCGTGATCGCTATGCCAAACTGAACGGGTTTTGATCACTAGCGATTGACCCGGAAAGAGAGACCCGACTAGGCTCCCCTAAACTCGGTTTTAGGGGGGCCTTTTTGGTTCGATTCATTCCGTTCTTGATCGTGCTTGGACTTTTGGCGCTAAGCCTGTGGGGCACATTGTCGTCCGTTTGGTTTTGGGGACCGGCGGCGCTGTTCGGCGCGCTGACTCTGGTTGGCTTCAGCGACATGATCCAGACCCGGCATACATTGTGGCGAAATTTCCCGCTGCTTGGGCGCCTGCGCGGTGTTGCCGAAACAATCCGCCCCTTCTTTCGCTCTTATGCCGTGGAAAGCCAGACGGAAGGCCGGCCTTTCAATTTCGAGCAACGCGCCATGGTTTATGCACGGGCGCATAACGTCTCCTCGGTTGAGCCGTTTGGCAGCCATCTCGACATTGAGCATCCGCCGCATGAATGGGTCTCGCACTCGATCGCTGCCGTTCACCCGGAAGACTCAGATCCGCGCATTCTGATTGGCGCGCCGGGCACCAAACAGCCGTATTCTGCCAGCATTCTGAACATCTCCGCCATGAGCTTTGGCTCGCTTGGCGCGCATGCCATTGAGGCGCTTAATCGCGGGGCGGCGAAAGGCGGCTTCTTTCACGATAGCGGCGAAGGCGGGGTCTCACGTTATCACAAAGCCGGCGGCGGAGACCTCGTCTGGGAACTCGGATCCGGCTATTTTGGATGCCGTGCCCGTGATGGCGGTTTTGACCCGGTTCAATTCAAGGAGACGGCCCAGCTTGACCAGGTCAAGATGATCGAGGTCAAGCTCAGTCAGGGGGCGAAGCCCGGTCATGGCGGGGTCCTTCCGGGCGCGAAAGTTACTCCGGAAATCGCAGAGGCGCGCGGAATTCCAATCGGTGAGACCTGTTTCTCCCCGCCGCACCATACCGCCTTTGATACGCCCAAGGGCTTGCTCGATTTTCTTGACCAGTTGCGAGACCTTTCAGGCGGTAAGCCTGTCGGCTTCAAGCTCTGTATCGGCAATCGCTGGGAGTTTCTGGCCATCTGCAAAGCCATGATCGAGACGGGGCAGCGGGCGGATTTTATCGTTATCGATGGCGCGGAAGGCGGCACGGGCGCGGCGCCCGCCGAGTTCCTCGATCATGTTGGTGCCCCGCTCCGTCAGGGTCTGGTGTTTGCGCGCAACGCCCTGGTCGGGTGCGGCCTGAAAGATGACATCAAGCTCGGTGCCAGCGGCAAGCAGGTCTCCGCCTATAATATGGCCGCTTCGCTCGCCCTGGGAGCAGACTGGATCAACACAGCACGCGGCTTCATGTTTGCGCTTGGCTGCGTGCAGTCTTTACATTGCCACAAGAATACCTGCCCGACCGGGATCGCAACATCTGACCCCGGGCGGCAGCGCGGGCTCGTGGTCGCTGACAAGGCCGAGCGCGTCTTTCACTTTCACAAGAAC
>JANSXJ010000333.1 GCA_024743015.1 Hyphomonas sp.
CCAATTGATATCGGGACCGCCAATCGACAGCATGTCTTTTGCGGTCGGTCCGGGATTTCCCGCACCCGTTCGATAGAGTTCAATATTGAGGATGCGGTAGGAGTGGTTGACGAAAACAATCGTCGTCACGTCGGCTTGCTCCCGCGCCATGCTCCACAAGGCCTGATTTGTGTACATGCCGGCGCCATCACCTGAGAGACAAATCGTCTTGCGATCCAGCCCGGCGAGCGCAGCACCGAGGGCCAGAGGCATCCCCATTCCGATCGCGCCGCCGGTCAACATCATCCAATCGTGTGGCTGGGCATTCTGCGTCGGCAGATAAGACATGAGGCCATTCGAAACGCCATCATCGGAGACAATCGCGTTTTCCGGCATGTGCCGGGCGAGGCTCTGCCCGACCGCTTGAGCCGTCAGGTCCCCGGTCGGCGCATCTGGTACGTTCAGAGCCTCCACAGGAGCGCTATCTTTCGCGCCCATTGCATCCGCGAGCGCCGTCAGGGTTGCAGCGCTGTCGGTCCCGGCATCACCAAGGTCCAGGACATCGCACCCTTCAGGGACCAGCAGGCTAGGCTTTCCGGGATAAGCGAAAAAGGCGACAGGGGGCTGGGTCCCGGCGGTCAACATCAAGTCGCTGCCGTCCAGGTCCGCCATCGCGCCTTCGGCAAAATACTGCATCCGCTCTGGTGCGAACACGCCTGCCCCGCGGCGCATCTTTGTGTAGAATGTGTCGGTGAGGACGCGAATACCGGCGGCTTTCAATCGGGCTGCTGCTTGCAGACCTGGTTCGGACAAAGCTGTGCCATTGATAATGAGAACCGGTTTCGCTGCCTTGGAAATAGCTTTAACGGCAGCGTCTATTTGCGTTGTTGGAACAGATCGAAGGGCGGGCGGCGTGACGGTCTCACCTTCAACGCCGCCTTCGAGCCAGGCGCTGTCAGCCGGGAGGATCAGAGAGACGGGTCCCGGTTTTGGCCCGAAGCTCGCCGCGAAGGCCTCAGATGCAAGAGCGCCTGTGTCGCCAACCTTGTTCGCGGACTTGATCCAGCGCGAATTTGGCCCCGCCAGACCAATGACGTCGGAGGTGAGCGGCGCATCATATCTCAAATGCGGGACGGCGTGATCGCCGATGACGTTGATCATCGGTGTATTGGCCCGTCCGGCATTGTGAATGTTTGCCCCCGCATTCATGTACCCTGCCCCCAAGTGGAGCAATGTCATCGCTGGCGTTCCCGAAATCCTTGCATACCCGTCGGCAGCGCCGGTCGCCACGCCTTCGAACAGGCAGAGCACCGAGCGTATTCTCGGCTCACCATCGAGCGCGGTAACAAGATGCATCTCCGACGTGCCCGGATTGGCGAAACAGGCAGAGACACCATTCTTCGCGAGCGTCGACACTAATGCTTCCGCTCCGGTGAGCGTTTCGTTCTGTGGGTCAGCCATAGCGATTTCCAATCCTGCGTCGTGGTCCGTGTTGTTTATAGCGGTGCTACAGAAAATACAGGCCCTGAATCAAGACAGGACGAGCAATCGCGCGAGCGATTCATCGTCCTGTCAGGGTCCGCAGACAAGCCACAAAGGGGATATGGCTGCAAGAGTCATATTTCTATGGTCTTGCGACCGCAATATCTGACGTGGCGGCAGCGAATTCAAGTCATTCAATCTGGTGACACGGCAATACTGGTATTCAGTCATCAAAGGACGATGAGCCGAGACGTTACACTATCACTATAAAGCTGCTCGACCTCGCTTTGCCGCAAGGTCTGGGCCTTGTTCTGATTGATGTACCCTTTCTCGGTGATCTCCCCGGCATCTGGTTGAGGCTGGGTTGGCTGCAGCAAAACACGCGAGATCCGGCTCGCTGCGTTCGGGTTGCTTGCATTGTGCCGCGCCAATCCCGCCCGAACCGCATCGACCACTTTTGGATGCTCGATCATCTCTGATAGCGGGAGCTTTTCACCAATAAGCCGCTCACAATAGCTCTCATTGACGAAGCCAAGCAGACAAACGGCATCGCGGTTGAGGCCGCAAACCACGGCATCGGCGAGCGCGCCATCTACTGCCTGAACGGCCTGCACACGCAGCTTTCCGGCTGAGACCCACGTGCCGTTCGCGAGCTTAAACTCTTCTGCGGTGCGGCCATCAAAAGCCAGGCCCTTGTTTGGATCATCGGGATCGACGAACCGGACCGCATCGCCGAGTCGGTAGAACCCTTCTTCGTCAAACGCGGCGCGGGTTTTCTCTTCATTGCGATAATAGCCCGGCGTGACGTTCACGCCTTTGACGCGCAACTCTTTCTTGTCTCCCGCAGGCACCAGCTTGAACGTATTGCCAGGCAAAGGCAGACCGATCAGCCCCATTGTGTCATTTGGCCAATGCACGTTGCTCGCAGTTGGCGAGGTCTCGGTTGCGCCATACCCCGCGGACAGGGAAATCCGCTCTCCGGTGATGCGCACGGCAACCTTCTGGATACGCTCATAGATGTCCTGCCCCATGGATGCGCCGCCATAGGCCATCTGACAGATCCGTTTGAAGAATGTCTGGGCCAGTACTTCGTCCTGCTCGAACGCCGTCGCCAGCGCCGCCCAGGCCGCAGGCACCGTCGTGTGCTGCGTCGTCGACACCTCTTTCAGGTTGCGGATCATTTCAGGCAAACGCGCAGGTGTCGGCGCGCCCCAGTCGAGATACAGCGTCCCGCCCCAGTCCGTCATGTTGTGAAGGATCGCATTTGCACCATAAGTGTGGCTCCAGGGCAGGAAGTTGCACATGACCTGGACCTCGCCCGTGACCTGCGCCAGACGGTCCTCGTCCCAGACAGAACGGATCATTTTCGCGTTCGCCGCGATCATGCCGTGTGTATTGATCACGGCCTTCGGCTCGCCGGTCGAACCAGAGGTCAGCATGTATTTCGCGACCGTCTCGGGCGTTAGGCGATCATAGGCTTCGTTGACCGAATTGCCTCCGGAGACGGCAAACACGTCCAGCGACTGGCTCCGATACCCTGTCGGTGCATTGCGCGAATACAAGACGAGGCGGTCTTCCATCTGCATGCCATCGAGCCCGCGCTGATACTCTGCGCCGTCTTCGACATAAATATAGGCGGGCTCCACAAGACCATCGACATAGTTGAGACGGGCGAAATCCTGGCTCAGCAAAGCATAAGCCGGTGTGACGGGCACGACCGGGCACCCAGCGAGCATCGCACCATACATGACCAGGGCGTGATCGATGGTATTGCGTGACAAGATCATGACGGGCGCTGCAGCTCCTGCATTCAAAAACCCTTGCGCCAGGGCGCGGATACGATCCCACGCTTCGGCATAGGTAATTTCCTGCCACCCTTCTTTTGTTGGATCGACGGGATCGCGCTGGGCAAGCCAGACCCGATCTGGTGCCTGCTCAGCCCAGTGTTTCAGCGGCCACAACATGTGCGGTGGATAGTCCTTGAGCGGCTGTCCATTGCGGATCAGCACAGTGCCATCATCGCGCGTTTCGATCAGGGTCTTTTGCGGAAGGTAAGGGAGTTCCCGAAAGGGAATATGACTGGTTTCGCTCATCACCTATCCTCGGCCAGGTGTTTCAATTTTCAGCAAGTCACCGCAATGCTTGCAGTGAATGGCATCGGAATCATGCCGGGTCAGACCACACGCCTCGCAGGTATAGTCAACCTTGTCGCTGGGGAGCGTTATCGCGCGCAGCAGCCTTAGGAAAAGCGTCAGGCCAAGCACCATGATGACCACGGCCAGCAAGCGTCCCCACACACCCTCCATCAGGATGTCACCATATCCGGTCGTGGTCAGGCTGGTGACCGTGAAATAGAGCGCGTCGACATAATTCTCGATGCCCGGATTGGTATCCTTTTGCAGGACGAAGACGAGGCCTGCCATCAGGAAAACGAACACGATCAGATTGGTTACGCGGTCAAAGATTTTCTCGTGCTGCTTCAGGTAGGAGGACACGCCCTTCAGCCGCTTCAACAAGGTGAAGGCGCGAATGATACGCACCGCACGTAGCAAGCGCAGGAAGGCCAGGTTCTGCGTGAACAGCGGCGCCAGCATCGAGATCACCACAATCAGGTCGGCCCAGTTGTAGAACCGCTTCCAGAATTTCATCTTCGGCTGCGCAATATAGTAGCGCGCCGCGAGATCGAGCCCGATCACCGCCCCGATCGCATAGTCCGCCGCGGGATGCGAGACCCCATCGCCGCGAAAAGGCGCCCAGAGAAAATAGGCAATGGTCAGAATATCAAATGTCAGCAG
>JANSXJ010000299.1 GCA_024743015.1 Hyphomonas sp.
CAGATGATCACAAAGCCGATATGCAAAAGCTGCAGGCGGAACAAAAACGCAAAACCGCTGAAGCGCGCGATCCAGATCGCGGTCTTGTTCTAGTGCATACCGGCGACGGCAAAGGCAAGTCGAGCTCCGCGTTTGGCGTGATCATCCGGGCACTCGGGTGGGGAAAATCTGTTGGTGTGGTGCAGTTTATCAAAGGCAAGTGGATCACGGGCGAGCGGCAATTCTTCGACAAGCTAGGCGGGGTGGACTGGCATACAATGGGAGACGGTTTCACTTGGGACACCCAAGATAAGGACAAGGACACCGAAGCGGCGGAAGCCGCCTTCGCCCAAGCCTGCGTGATGATGTCCAGCGGTGAATACGATCTGATTGTTCTGGACGAAATCAATATCGCCATGCGCTACGATTACTTGTCCGTGGAAGCCGTACTCGAAGGATTGAGCCAGCGAGCCACCCGCACCAACGTGATCCTGACCGGAAGAGATGCAAAAGCAGAGCTCTGCGACTATGCCGATCTGGTCAGTGAAATGCGTGAGGTGAAACACCCTTTCAAGGCCGGCATCAAAGCGCAACGCGGTCTGGACTTCTAACCTGCACTCGCGGCACGCGCGGAAATTGACAAGCCCACACGCCTGTTGCATCTAGCGCCTCAGATGGTGCCATTCGAGAGAGTGGCTAAGAGGGAAGCCGGTTCAAATCCGGCGCTGTACCCGCAACTGTAAGCCAGTAGCGACGGGCCACAAAGCCACTGAGGATGTCCTTGGGAAGGCGGCCGGAAGCGACGATTGGCGAGCCAGGAGACCTGCCATCGCGTCGTTCGTCCGGAGGCCGGGAAGAGTCTCAGCGGTCGGGAAGGTTTTGGAGACCTCTCCTTTGAAACGACAGCAATATTGGCTTGGCCGCTCGCGCAGAATTTCTGTGAGGCCATTGTGTCGTTTTCAGTGCGCCATTTTCCGGGCGGCGTGGCGCTGAGAGGGTTTTCCTCATGTACTTTAGAACCGCGCTACTCAGCGCCGTTTCACTTATTTCTGCGACGCCTACGCTCGCGCAGGACACAACAGAGACCACGACGATGGATACCGTCACCGTCGAAGGATCGAGACTCAACCAAACCGCAACGGAAATTGGATCTTCGGTCAGCATCATCACAGCCGACGATATCGATCAGCTTGGATTTGACTTTGCACTCGATGCGGTTGCCAGCGCGCCCGGCGTCACAGTCAATCAAAATGGATCCTATGGTGGTCTTGCCAATGTTCGGATTCGCGGCGCGCAGAGTGGACAGACATTGGTCCTAATTGATGGTGTTCCGATCAACGATCCCGCTTCAACAAGCGGTGCGGTCGACTTTTCCAGAATTGATGCTGAGAACATTGAGCGGATCGAAGTTCTGAAAGGCCCGCAATCCACTCTTTGGGGTACAGACGCAATTGGCGGCGTCGTTTCAATCACGACCAAAGAGCCAAAAGACGGATTCGGCGGTACCGCTTTCGGCGAGTATGGCAGTTACAATACGTTCAGAGGCGGAGCATCCATCGAGCATGGAAGCAAGCAAGGCGATTTTCGTTTAGCCCTTGTCGGCACCAGTTCTGACGGCATCTCGAAGGCCGATGAAAATAACGGCAATTCCGAAGCGGACGGTTACGAGAACCTGACCTTTTCTGCCAAGGGCGGGGTCAATCTCGGAGGTGCGGCACGGCTTGCAGCGGACCTGGTCTGGTCGAACTCCGATACGGATTTCGATGTTTTCTCAGGTGGCGCCCAAGGCAGCGTGGCCGATGGCGATAACTCAAACGAGACCGAGGAATTAGCAGCCAACATTTCTTTGATAACCACCTTGTTTGACGACCGCTTCGAAAACCTGTTCCTCGTTGGTTATTCAGATATCGATCGTCAGAATTTTAGTGCCGGCGTGCCAGGGTTTGCCGCTCAAGGAGATCGCTATCTATATCGCTACCAAGGCACGTTCACTGTAAATGACAGAAACAAAATCGCGTTCGGGGCGGAACGAGAAGAGACCCGTTCCGGAGACAATGACGCCAATATCGATGGCCTGTTCGCACTATATGAGTTCAAACCCGCCGAAGTGCTGACGCTGACAGGTGGCTTACGTGTCGACGACCAAGACGACTTCGGAACCGAAACGACCGGCCGAATTGCTGCAGCCTATAATCCCACCAACACTCTGACCTTGCGCGCAAGCTGGGGTCAGGGCTTCAAAGCTCCAAGCATCTTCCAGTCGACTTATATTTGCGGCTTCTGTGGTCTGACGGAACCTAACGGAGAATTGCGCCCGGAAACATCAGAAGCGTTCGACATCGGACTCGATTGGCGTTCTCAGGATGGCAAAACCGAATTGGGTCTCACCGTGTTCGACCAGGAGTCGGAAGATCTAATCGATTTCTCGTTCACGGCGGGTTACGAAAACATCGAGTTTGTTGAGAGCCAAGGAGTTGAACTTTTCGGGTCCCACCAACTCACCGAATCTCTCAGAATTTCAGGTAACTACACCTATATTGATGCCCAAGATGGTAATGGCGACACTCGCTTGCGCGTCCCGGAGCATTCGAGCGATATCACCGTGTCTTATGACCCAGACGGCCCCTTCTCCGGAGCTGTTCTGGTTCGCTACAATGGCGAGGAACAAAACAGCGCAACTACGACTGTCGACAGTTGGACCCGCGTCGATGTCACCGGAAGCTACGATCTAAACGACCGTATCGAATTGTTTGGACGGATCGAGAACCTGTTCGATGAGGAATATCAGCAAATCCTCGGCTATGGCACGCCGGATCTATCAGGATCCATTGGTATCCGCTTGAGGTACTGATCGGATGTTCAGGCTGACTTTCCTCATCGTTTGCATTGGTCTTGGCGCTTGCGGCAAGCCAGAGTCGGTGAGCTCCCCCTTGTCCGACCGTCCGATGCGGATCGTCAGCCTGGATTTTTGCTCGGATCAGTATGTTCTCAAATTGGCCGATCGCGAGCAGATTCTCGCACTGTCACCGGATGCCGAACGCGATTTCTCTTTCATGCGATCCGAAGCCGACGGCTTGCCGAAAGTGCGCCCGTTGGCCGAAGACGTGCTGATCCTGAAACCCGATCTTGTCGTGAGATCATATGGCGGTGGTCCCAACGCCGCGTCGTTTTTCGAACGCGCCGGAATTCCTGTTCTTCAAATCGGTTGGGCGACATCCATTCATGGAGAAGACGTTGGCACGATTCCAAACGTAGTTGCCGAAGTCGCCACCGGCCTCGGCCAGACCGATCGCGGCGCAGCATTGGTCCAGGAATACACACAGCGCCTCAAACGCATCAAAGCCAGATCAAGCGGAAAAACAGCACTTTACATGACGCCGACAGGTGTCACCACGGGCGGCGAAACGATGGCACACAAGATGATGCAAGCGGCCGGACTGACCAATTTCATGGATCGCCCTGGCTGGCATAGTCTGCCTCTGGAGCGTCTCGCTTATGAGCGTCCTGAACTCGTGGTCGCAGCGTTCTTTGATGCCAAGACCAACCATGAGAATGGGTGGAGCCCGTCCCGCCACCCAATTGCGAAGAGGGAGCTGACCGAAACTCCTCGCGTCGATTTGAAAGGCGCCTGGCTCTCCTGCGGGGGGTGGTTCATTCTTGAGGCCGTCGAAGCGCTGGCCGAGGGAGCGCAGATCGATGGTTGAACGCTGGCTCACTCCCGGCCTCTGCGCTCTATCCGTCCTGGCGATATTTGCAGCCTGTCTGCTTGGCTCAACTGCGATGCCGTTTGAAAGAGTGTTTCAGGCTTTCCTGGGTGGCGCAGACGAAGCAGATCGATTGGTCGTCTGGACGATCCGCCTTCCTCGCGTACTTGCCGCATTCCTGACTGGAGCGGCGCTCGGCATTAGTGGCGCGGCGCTTCAGGGCCTGCTCCGAAACCCGTTGGCTGAACCTGGTGTTTTGGGCGTTTCCGCATCTGCGTCGCTCACCGCAACCTTTGCCCTGTATTTTGGGCTAGTCGCGCTCAATCCATGGGTCCTGCCCTTTGCCGCAATCACCGGCGCGCTCATCGCGACAGCCTTGCTCGCCGTCGCCGCGACGCGCACACAATCGGTCGTTACGTTGATCCTCATTGGCGTCGGACTGTCGAGCTTTTCTGGCGCTTTGATGAGCCTGCTGATGAATCTCGCGCCAAATCCGTTTTCCTTGGCGGATATGATCAACTGGATGCTCGGGTCCGTCGCTAATCGCAGCGTTGACGAGATCGGTCTTGCTTTGCCATTCATTGGCGGAGGCGTCGTCCTGTTACTCGCCACTCGGCGCGGCCTGTCGGCTTTGACGCTTGGCGAAGAAGCGGCTTCGGGCGTTGGGCTAAACCTGCAGCATCAACGCATCTGGACCGTTCTGGGCGCGGGTTTGGCAACCGGCGGCTCCGTGGCGCTCGCCGGGGCGATCGGCTTCGTCGGGATTGTTGCGCCACACGTCGTCCGCCCCTTTGTGAAGCACGATCCCGCCAGGTCGCTCATTCCGTCAGCACTGCTCGCCGGGTTGATTCTGGTCATCGCGGATATTTTTGTTCGTATCCTGCCAAGCACAAATGAGCTGAAGCTCGGAGTTGTTGCGGCTCTTATCGGTGCGCCAGCTTTTGTCTGGATCGCGATGCAAAGGCGCGCCGGCCATGACTGATCTGATTGTAGATAAGCTCACTCTGAAAGCCGGCGACGCAAC
>JANSXJ010000105.1 GCA_024743015.1 Hyphomonas sp.
ATGCTTAGCAGAAGACGACTTCTCGAACACACAGCCTGGGGCGGACTCGCTTTCGGCGCAGCCGGACTAGACCCTGCCTGGGCTTTGCCGTCATCGGAGGGCAATCTCGGCATCGCCAGTTTATCAGGCACCAAGTTCGATCTTTCGATCGGAAAATTCCCGGTTCGTATCAATGGTAGGGCGGCGCAAGCCATTGGCGTCAATGGGTCGCTACCCGCCCCGTTGATCCGTTTTCGTCAAGGCGACAACATTACGCTGAACGTGAGGAACGGACTTGATGTCGATAGCTCGATCCATTGGCACGGCCTGCTTGTACCGTTTCAGATGGACGGCGTACCCGGCGTGACGTTTCCCGGCATCAAACCGGGAGAGACTTTTAAATACGAATTCGCCGTCCCGCAAAGCGGCACCTACTGGTATCATTCCCATTCCGGCCTTCAGGAACAAGTCGGCCATTACGGGCCAATGATCATCGATCCAAAGCATGATGATCCGGTGGAGTATGACCGCGAATACGTATTGATGCTCGGCGATTGGACGTATGACAATCCGCATCATCTTTTCGCCAAGCTGAAGAAGAATGCAGAGAGCCTGAACTTCAACCAGCCGACCATGGGCGAATTTTTAGCTGATGCGCGAGAAAAGGGCCTCGGCGCAGCTATGAGTGAGCGCGCCATGTGGGGCGCCATGCGCATGTCGCCGCGCGATATCGCTGACGTGACCGGCGCGACTTACACCTATGTCATTAATGGTCATGCCACAGCGGACAATTGGAATGCACTATTTCGTCCGGGTGAGCGCGTCCGTCTGCGGATCATCAATGCGGCGGCCATGACGCTGTTCAATGTTCGCATTCCGGGGTTGCCCATGACCATAGTCAACGCGGACGGCCTCAATGTGCAACCTTTGGAGGTCGATGAGTTTCAAATGGGCGTTGCCGAAACGTATGATGTGATCATCGAGCCAAAAGAAGATCGCGCCTATGCCTTTGTGGCTGAATCGATTGATCGCTCCGGGCAAGTCGTCGCATCGATCGCACCGCGCCCCGGTATGCGCGCAAGTGAACCCGCGCTGAGAGCTGTCCCAACGCTCACGATGAAAGATATGGGTATGGATCACAGCGGGATGGGCGGCATGGATCATGGCGAAATGGATCACGGTCAGATGGCTGGATCAATGATGAACCATGAGGGCATGGACCACATGATGGGACCGAATGTCGTAGAAGCCTCAATAGAACGAGGACCCGGCGTCGCCAATGTCGCCGCCATGCCACTGTCGCGCCTCGATGAACCCGGCATTGGACTGGAAGAGGTCGCGCATCGAACTCTCCGGTACAGCCAGCTTCGAAGTCTCGATCCTAATCCGGACACACGAGCGCCGGGCCGAGAGGTGGTTGTCCACCTCACAAGCAACATGGAGCGTTACATGTGGTCATTTGACGGCGTGAAATTCTCCGAGGTCACAAAGCCCATCATCTTCCACGAGGGTGAGCGTGTGCGTCTGACAATGGTCAATAACACAATGATGCCACATCCCATCCACTTGCACGGCATGTTCTTCGATGTCGTCAATGGCGGCGGCGATCATAAACCGAGAAAGCACACCATCACAGTGAAGCCGGGTGAACGGCTATCGGTTGATGTTAGCGCCGATCATGTCGGAGACTGGGCGTTCCATTGTCATCTTATGTACCACATGCATGCAGGGATGATGCAGGTTGTCTCGGTGATGCCGAATGATGGATCGCACACCCCAATGATGGATCATGAGGGCATGGATCACGGGAACATGGATCATGGGGACATGGAGCATGGCGACATGGGACGTGGCGATATGGATCACGGATCGATGAAGCATGGGGAGGACGAATAATGAGACTGTCTTACACATTTGGCGCGCTCGTCGCGTTCACAGCATTTGCGGTAGTGCCTGGTTACGCTGACGCCCAGGAAGAGCAGCAAAGCCAGAATCCACCCTGGTCTATGGCCGATAAGTATTGGGGCGCAGAAGAAATGGAAGCGTCTCGCAAGGCCGTTCAAGCCGCTAACGGAGCACAATCCAACTATTTCTTCATGGCCGATCGATTGGAAATTCAATCGGGTGATGAGGAGGATACCGTCCTTTGGGACCTTCAAGGTTGGTATGGCGGCGATATCAACAAGCTTTGGGTCAAATCCGAGGGGGATTACTCGCTCGACGCAAACGAGATCGAGGATGCTGAGCTTCAAGTTCTGTGGTCTCGTGCGGTATCGACCTATTTCGATGTTCAAACGGGCATTCGCTACGATATTGAACCCGATGGCCTCGCCCACGGCGTGGTGGGCGTACAGGGGCTCGCACCATATTGGTTCGAGGTTGATGCGGCAGCTTTCCTGAGCGAAAAGGGCGATGTCACGGCCCGCATCGAAGCGGAATACGACATGTTGTTTACACAGCGCCTCGTATTGCAACCGCGCGTCGAATTGGAGTTGTCAGCGCAAGATATTCCCGAGCGCGAGATTGGCTCCGGTGTGACCGGCTTGGATGCTGGCCTGCGTCTTCGATATGAAATCAAGCGCGAGTTTGCGCCCTATGTCGGCGTTGAATGGCAAAGCGCCTTTGGCGACACAGCTGATTTCATCGAAGCTGAAGGTGGGAGTAAAGACCAGACGGTCTTTGTTCTTGGCCTCCGCGCTTGGTTCTAGGAGGCGGCAATGTCAAATCTAATTGAGCCGAACCTGCATCCAGTTCTCGTTCACTTCTCATATGCACTTAGCATCACCGCTGTGGTTGCATATTTGGGGGCACGTTTTGCCCCCAATGTGCGGTGGCGAAACACCTTAGCGCCTGCGGCGGACTGGATGCTGGCCTTTGGCGTGATCGCCATTCTCGCGACGGTGGCAGCTGGCTTCCAGGCTTACTATTCCGTGGCCCATGATGGGCCATCGCATGAAGCCATGACGACGCACAGAAATTGGGCTGTGCCATCATCCATTTTGCTCCTGATCCTCGCGAGTTGGCGGTGGTGGCGGCGTGCCTCATCGCCGTCGATACTCTTCACAATTGCGGTTCTAGCTGCCGCAGTCCCGCTCACCACAACCGCGTGGTGGGGTGGAAAGCTCGTTTATGGTTACGGTGTCGGAGTATCGAGCTTACCATCGGTATCAGGCGATGGGCATGATCACGCTCATGGCGATGAAGATCATGCCACAGTGCCAGCCGCTGAAGAAATGCACGATCCTGCAGACGGTCATCATGAAAGCGATATCCAAGCAGAGATCGCGCCAATTGTTGCCGGCTCTCCAGAGGGCGTTGTCGCGGCATTCTCCGCTGCGTTGAAACGCGGGGACGCAGATGTCGTGGAATCTCTGATGTCTCCACAAGCCATCATCGCAGAGGGCGGCGGGGCTGAGCGCTCATTCGAGGAATATGCGGGCCACCATATGCCGTCCGACATGGCGTTTACCGCAGCGGTGGATTTCTCGCTCAAAAAACAAGACGTGATCGCGGGCTCCGAGATCGCAGTTGTGATTTCTGAATCGCAAATTCACGGCACCTTCAGGGGCGAGCCTATTCACAGCGGGATGATGGAAACCATGACGCTGCGCCGGTCCGAAGATAGTTGGCTCATCGAGCATATTCATTGGTCTTCCGCGCCGATTGAGGGCGATCATGAGCATTGACGCACAGTCGCACACACCGCCCTTGGGTCATGGAGCTCTGACACCATTTTATGATATCGTGATCGCGCTGATGACGCGCGAGAGGTATTGGCGCGAACGGTTGATCAAGCGGCTCGCGCCTCAACCTGGCGATGTTATTCTTGATGTTGGGTCAGGCACAGGGAGTCTCGCGGTGGCGCTCCACAAAGCGGAGCCAAGGGCGGTCTATGTTGGGATTGATCCGGACGCGGAGGCAGTGGCGCGCGCCCGGCATAAGAACAAAAAAGCTGGAAGTTCCGCTCAATTCGTGCGTGGATTTCTGAGCGAAGACGCCATAGCAGCGTATGCTCACCCCAACAAAGTCGTTTCCAGCTTGGTCTTGCATCAAGTCCCGCTCGAAGAGAAGAAACGAATCTTGCGGCAGATGTATGAGGCCGTTGAGCCGGGCGGGTTGGTGTGTATCGCAGACTACGGGCAGCAGCGGTCTTGGCGGATGCGCCTCGCTTTCCGAAGGACGGTGCAACAACTGGACGGGGTCGAAGATACACAACCCAATGCCGATGGAATACTTGCGCCGCTGATGGCCGACGCCGGTTTGGCTGATGTTGACGAAGCAGAGCGCATCAACACGATGACAGGTACGATCAGCCTTTACGTTGGGCACAAACCATTGGGTCGGTGCTGATGAACCGCGCCAGCTCGTATGATAAGGGTAGCCTAAGCCTTGCCGGTACAGTGGCTATGGGGACAGGCGTTATGATTGGGGCGGGCATCTTCGCGCTGACCGGGCAGGTGGCCGATCTGGCAGGGCCGCTATTTCCTGTTGCTTTTTTGTTGGCCGCGATCATCAGCGGATTTAGCGCATATACCTATATCAAGATGTCGAACAAATACCCGTCTGCGGGCGGGATAGGCATGATCCTACACAAAGCTTATGGGCATTCCGTTATGACCGGGGCGAGCGCGCTGCTGATGGCTTTTTCCATGGTCATCAATGAAAGCCTGGTTGCACGCACCTTTGGCACGTACACGCTGCAACTTTTTGACGTTTCTGCTGCCAGCTCACTCGTTCCACTGCTTGCGGTGGGACTGATTGTTCTGGCGTTCCTAATCAACATCGCCGGAAACTCTGTGATCGGAACAATCTCAAAAATTACGGCAAGCCTAAAAATCGGTGGCATACTAGTCTTTGCAGGTGTCGCTTTGTGGGCGTCCGGGTTTTCTTTCGAAGCGGCGAGTACACCCGATGCGCAATCGGGGACGGTGACTGGTTTCTTCGCGGGCGTCGCAATCGCGATCCTTGCTTATAAGGGTTTCACGACCATCACAAACAGCGGCGATGAAGTAGAAAACCCGACAAAAAATGTTGGCCGGGCGATCATGATTTCGCTCGCAATATGCCTCGTGGTTTACCTGGCGGTGGCGTTTGCGGTCGGGTCTTCGCTTTCCATTGAGGAGATCGCGGCGGCGAGGGATTTTGCACTGGCCGAAGCCTCACGTCCTGCGCTTGGGAATACCGGTGTGATTTTCACAGTCATCATCGCCATTATCGCAACTTCGTCTGGATTGCTGGCCAGTATCTTCGCCGTTTCGCGCATGCTGGCCATGCTAACGGATATGGACCTAATCCCGCATAAACATTTTGGCATGCCCGGTGACATTCAACGTCACACGCTCGTTTATACGGTCGTGCTAGCATCCGTGCTTGCTGTTTTCTTCGATCTTGGCCGAATTGCCTCACTTGGCGCAATTTTCTACCTAGTCATGGATATTGCCATCCACTGGGGGGTGTTGCGCCACCTTCGGGATGAGGTCGGGGCAAATCCGGCGATTCTCATTTCAGCAATTGTGTTTGATACGGTGGCGCTCGGCGCGTTCATCTTGATTAAGTTGGCAAGCGATCCCCTCATTATTTGGATCGCGTTCGGCGCTATCATTCTGATCTTTGGACTTGAAATCCTGTTTCTTCGTACGCGGAAAACCGCAGCCGAAAAGCAGGCGCACAAGCATTAAGGGTTAGACTTGAATATACCCCATAGGGGTATTAGGTTTATGGAATTGGTCGCGTCTTTACCGCGACCTCAACCTGAGCGCCACCCGAAGAATTGGGCGCTCTTAACAGTGAGAAGGAGCAAGATATGCGACTCATTCCAACTGGCCATGCGCTATCGCTATTTCTGGTCATCATGTTTTCAATTTGCATTGGCTGGGGCCTTGTAACTCCCGCAAGCCTGCACATGCATGCCGCGTGGGAGCTGTTGCTGCCAGGCTTTGAGTTTATCTCTATCCCTGCCTTCGTTCTCGGATTGGTCGAGTCCTACGCCTATGGCTGGTTCGCGGCGCTGATCATCGTGCCGCTCTACAATTTCTTCGATCGAAAGAAGGCTGTGTAATCATGTCCCACGATCACGCTCACTGTCATGATGATGCAGAGGCCCCTGAGGGCACTGAATATGACCTTGTTCCGCACGGCTTCACAGGTACTGTTTACACGTGTCCGATGCATCCACAGGTGAGGGACACGCGCAATAGTGGGTGTCCGATTTGCGGTATGACCTTGGAGCCAGAGAGCGTGGTCGTGGGCGAAGAAGACACGAGCGAACTCGATAGCATGACGAAGCGCTTTTGGGTTGGAGCTATCCTATCAGTACCGCTCCTGATCATCGCGATGGGGGACTTGCTGCCTGGCAATCCGATCGCATCAGCGATCGATCCTAGCTGGGGCAATTGGCTCCAACTTGCTCTAGCCGCGCCGGTTATCCTCTGGGGTGGCGCGCCCTTTTTTGCGCGCGGGGTTCAATCCGTGCGCACGATGAATCTCAACATGTTCACTCTGATTGCATTGGGGGTGGGCGTTGCATTTCTCTACTCGCTTGTCGCAACTGCCGTCCCGCAAATCTTCCCGACACAGTTTCGCGGCGAGACGGGGGCAGTCGCGATCTATTTCGAAGCAGCTGCGGTGATCACAACTTTGGTGCTACTTGGCCAAGTTTTGGAGCTGCGAGCCCGAAGCCGAACGTCCGGCGCAATTCGCGCACTCCTAGAACTCGCCCCGCCCACAGCGCGGCGAATTCTAGATAACGGCACCGAAGAAGAAGTTTCTATTGATGAGGTAAAAGTAGGCGAACGGCTTCGCGTGCGCCCCGGCGAGAAAATCCCCGTGGACGGCGAGATCGTCGAAGGTCGATCAAGCGTCGATGAATCGATGATTACAGGCGAACCCATCCCAGTTCAAAAAGAGCATGGGGCTCTTGTAACGGGCGGCACGGTCAACGGAACCGGCAGTCTCATCATGCGCGCAACACGCGTGGGCGACGACATGATGTTGTCCCAAATTGTCCAAATGGTCGCCGAGGCGCAAAGAAGCCGCGCGCCGATTCAGCGCCTGGTTGATACAGTATCAGGATATTTTGTACCTGCGGTCATTGTGGTCTCGATTGTGACGTTTGGAGTCTGGGCCATGTTTGGGCCGGAGCCTGCCATGGCGTTTGCGATCGTCAATGCGGTTGCCGTTCTGATCATCGCCTGTCCATGCGCTTTGGGGCTCGCCACGTCTATGTCGATCATGGTCGGCACCGGCAAAGGGGCTCAAAGCGGGATTTTGATCAAAAACGCGGAAGCGCTCGAAACCTTTGAGCAGGTTGATACGATCGTTGTCGACAAGACTGGGACGCTCACCGAGGGCAAACCTAAACTCATGTTGGTGGAGCCATCAGATGGCTTCGACGAGCTTGATCTGTTGGCGCTGGCAGCCTCTGTCGAAGTCGCAAGCGAACATCCACTGGCTGAGGCAATTGTGAACGGGGCTGAAGAGCGCGGCGCGTCGTTTGATGCCGCAGACGGTTTTTCATCGATCACGGGCGAAGGTGCTCAAGCCATCGTGAGAGGCAAGGCGGTTGCGATTGGTAATGAGAAAATGATGCGCCGCATTGGTGCATTCTCAGATCAACTCGCCGGGGATGCCCTAACCCACCGCGCTGAAGGGCAGACAGTCATGTTCCTGGCCGTTGACAGCCAAGCCGCCGGATTAATCGGTGTGGCTGACCCGATCAAAGCCAGCACACCTGATGCCATAAACAATCTTCACGCCGCAGCGCTCAAAGTGGTTATGTTGACTGGCGATAGTCTTGGCACAGCTAACGCGGTTGCCCGTAAAATTGGTATTGATGTCGTTCATGCTGACGTGTCGCCAGAGGATAAGAACCGCATCATCAAGGAACTTCAAGATGCGGGTTCCGTCGTGGCTATGTGCGGCGATGGCATCAATGATGCGCCCGCTTTGGCGCAAGCTGATATCGGGATCGCCATGGGAACAGGCACCGATGTGGCCATGGAAAGCGCAGGTGTCACTCTGATCAGGGGCGACCTGACCGGTGTTGCCAAAGCGAGAACGCTCAGCAAAGCGACGATGCGCAACATCCGAGAAAATCTGTTTTTCGCCTTCGTCTATAATGCACTCGGAGTGCCGCTCGCAGCGGGCGTTCTCTATCCCGTCTTCGGGATCTTGCTGAGTCCCATGATTGCGGCAGCAGCGATGAGCCTGTCATCGTTCTCGGTCATCACTAACTCTCTCCGGTTAAGGCAAGTCAGAATATAGCGACTTCCACACGCGCGATCGGAACTTCATTTCCAGATCCATTCCGTGGTTGGTGGGCGATGCAAGTGCGTGCTGATCGGTAGAAGCGGCACCTAGACCACACCAACGTTGGAGTAGCGCGGAACCTTTGATAGCTCGGGGTGCTAGCGGGTCGCAACGGTGCGGCTCAAGTTGCTCGTCGGATAGGTATGGAGGCTCACACGAAACTCACACGCAGGATAACTCAAAATAAGGTAGGATACCGTTTGAAAGAATAGCTAAGGCTTCCTATTGCCCTGTATTTATTGGTTAATGTGGTGCGCCATACTTATTCTTTCGGATTGAATATCCGCGTGTCGGTGGTTCAAATCCGCCCCCGGGCACCTTTTCTTCCGTCAATGAGTCCAAACGATAGTCATGCTCTGGCCGCAGGGGTGATGGCGCGGTTGCGCGCTCGTTCCCGCCCTATCACAGCCTATTCGACATCCTCGCCTGTCACACCGAGGCGGGGCAGGGGTTTTGGGGTCAGCTCCGGGATCGGTTCGGCGGCGATCTTGTCGGCAAGGTAGGCCAGGGCGCGCGAGAGTTGCGCATCCTCTCCGGAATAGGTGGCTCTTGGCGGGTTGATGACCTCAATGTCTGGTGAGACGCCGCGTCCTTCAATCAGCCAGCGGCCATCGGCGCCATATTGGGCGAACTCGGCGATGCGGGCCTGGCCGCGGTCGCTTAGCGGGTTGCGGTCCGACAGCCAGATTCCAGCACCCGCCGTCTGCGTACCAATCGTCGGGCCGAGGTCCAGTGCCTTGATCCCTGCAGCGAAAGTCTCGCCATCGGAATAAGTGCCTTCATTGATGAGGACGGTTAGATGGCCGCGGAAGGTTTGCTGCATGTTCGTTGTCGCTGGGCCACCGGCCGGAGACTTCCAGAACGCCCAGGCCTGACGAAGCAACGTGCTCAGGATGATGCTGTCGACATTGCCGCCACTATTACCGCGAACATCGATGATCAGGCCGGACTTGTCGTGATGCTCGTAGAAATCGCGGGCGAAGCTCGCCAGGTCACCCGACCCCATAGCGCGCAGGTGCATATAGCCGATCTCCCCGCCGGATTGCTCGGCGACGCGTGCGCGGTTGCGCTCCACCCAATCACGATAACGAAGCATGGACGTACGCCGGGCCGTCATCGGCTCAACGATTTCCTGGCGGGCGTCGCGCCCACGTAAGAGGTCTAGCAGAACTTGCTCACCCGCTTTCATGGTCAGCGCATTTGCGAGCTCGCTTTGCGTCCGGACCGGCGTGCCATCCACGGCGCGAATGATGTCACCGACCGCCACGTCTATGCCGGGTTTGTGAAGTGTGCCGAGCGTATCGATTCGGTCAGCTTCTCCGGAATAGATGCCCGTAATTTCCAACCCATTTGATCGCGCTGTGTAGGTTGCGCCAAGGAAGCTTGGCTCACCGCTTTCGGCGTCTTCGGGCTGATCACCGCCGCGAACCTGACTGTGCAGAATTCCGAGTTCGGCCGCCATCTGGCGCAGCAAATCGTTCACTTCAAAGCGGTGCCCAATCCGGTTACGCAAGGGGACGTATCGCTCGCGCACCGCGTTCCAATCGACGCCGCGCAGGTTCGGGTCATAGGCGAAGTCACGATGCAGACGCCAGGCATCCAGGACCAGTTGCCGCCACTCATCCCGTGGATCGATTTTGAGTTTCCAGTCAGACAGACGAATGGTTTGGTTGCTGGTGTCGGATGGATAGTCCTTGTCGGAGGGCACAATGACCAGTTTCGGGTTTCGCCCGTTGCCCGTCTGCACGAACAGCTTCTTGCCGTCCGCGGAGAGTTCGAAATTCTGGACGTTGGACGCGTAGTCGGAAAGCTCGGGATCTTCTTGAGTGAACCGCACGCGCTTGAGCGAGGCACTGCCGTCGACAGAGACAACGAAAAGATGCTTCGCCGTTGCCGCCAGGGCTGCAAAATTCCCGGCCTCGACGGGTACCTGATAGAGGCGCGACGACAAGCCGTTAAAGTCGATATCGGGTTCGCCGCTCTCATCGCCGTTTCCGTTCTCATCAGACTCTTTGTCACCTG
>JANSXJ010000055.1 GCA_024743015.1 Hyphomonas sp.
CGCGCCCGCTTTTTTTCGTTTTTGCGGCGAAACATGGTTTCATCTGCCTCAGCGATCAGGCTTGCCGCATTGCGTCCGCGGCGCCATTCCGCCACCCCGCATGAGGCACCAAGGTGGACCGATTCGAGTTCGTTATTCTCCGCATCTCGCACCACGATCGCGCCGATGAGAGTTTCAAGTTTCGCCGCTTTTGTCATGGCGTCTGGCAGCTCAGCGTGGGTAAGGGCGATCCCGAACTCATCACCCCCGAGGCGCCCGACAATGTCGCTCTGGCGGAGGTTATCGACGAGCGTTTCAGCGACATGCTTGATCACTGTGTCACCCGTCGCATGGCCGAATCGGTCATTGATCAGTTTGAACCGATCGAGATCGATAAACAGCATGCAAAGCGGCGTTCCATAACGCTCAGCGAGCGAAATCTCTCTGGCGAGTTCACGCTCGAATGCGCGGCGATTGAAAATCGGGCACAGCGCATCACGGTCCGCCAGATGTGCGGCGGTTTCGAGTTCCTGTTTCAGGCGCGCCCGATCTTCACGCAGACTGAGAACTTCCCCGGCTAGCGCCTCAATGGCAGCGCGCTCGCGCACCGGCAAGGATTGCGGGTCGAGACCGATCGCAGCCAGCAGGTCACGGCGCGCCCGGCAGCGTTCGGCATAGCGGCGATCCATAGCGGTCTTGTCCAGCGACTCAGGCATTTTCGAAGCCTAGCGGAACTCGCTTTCGAAGCCCAGCGTCTCACAAGTCTTATGCAAGACTCTCAGTGGTTGACGCGGCAAGCGAGATTTCTATGTTGCGCGCTTTGAGATGGGGGGTCCGAATGGCCCAAACCTCGAATAGCGATACGCCCGTCGTTGGCGTCATCATGGGCAGTCAGTCGGACTGGCCTGTGATGGAAAAAGCCTGCGCGATCCTGGACGAGCTTGGTGTCGCCTACGAAGCGCAAATCGTTTCTGCGCATCGCACGCCCCAACGCCTTTATGACTACGCCACCAGCGCCAAGGCCAAGGGTTTGAAGGTCATCATTGCCGGTGCAGGCGGTGCGGCGCATTTGCCCGGCATGGCCGCGTCGATGACGCCGCTCCCGGTACTCGGCGTGCCTGTGCAATCTCGCGCCTTGAGCGGAATCGACAGTTTGCTGTCGATCGCCCAGATGCCGAAAGGGGTCCCAGTCGGGACGTTGGCCATCGGTGAAGCCGGCGCTGCGAATGCAGGTATCCTTGCCGCGTCGATCATCGCGCTGGAGAATGCGGGTGTTGCTGAGAAGCTGGACGCATTCAGAGCGGCTCAAACCGATGCGGTCCAGGAGACGCCCCAGACATGAAAGCTCTGACAGCTGGCGCCACGATCGGAATTCTTGGCGGTGGCCAGCTCGGACGCATGATGGCGAGCGCCGCAGCCCAACTCGGCTTTGACGTCTCGATTTATTGCCCCGAGCATGACAGCCCGGCGGCTCGCGTATCCGCAAGCCACGCGCTCGGCGCCTATACTGATATCGAGGCGCTGCTTGACTGGGCAGAAGGATGCGATGTCGTCACGTACGAGTTTGAGAACGTCCCGGTTGAAGCTGCGAAGGCACTGATTGATGCTGGTATATCCGTCCGACCGGGCTCACAGCCGCTGGAAGTTTCTCAGGACCGACTGGTCGAGAAATCGTTCTTACGAGACTGCGGGATTGAGACGGCAGACTTTGCTGAGGTGAATAGCGCTGAAGATATAGCCGAGCCACTAAACAGGTTTGGCGGAAGCGGGATCCTGAAAACACGGCGCGATGGCTATGACGGAAAAGGCCAGGTGAGGCTTGAGACAGGCGATGATTTTGAGGCCGCTCACAAAGCGCTCGCCAACGCGCCTTGCATCCTCGAAGCCATGGTACCGTTCGAGCGGGAAGTATCCGTGATCATCGCCCGCGATGCAGTCGGGGACATGCTTTGCTATGATCTGCCTCGCAACGAACACGTGAACGGAATTCTCAAACGCTCGGTCGTTCCGAGCAATCTGAACGAAGACGTGACCAAGCGCGCGGAAGCCGCTGCTGAAGCGCTCGCAAATGCGATGAACTATGTCGGTGTTCTGGCTTTGGAATTCTTTGTTCTCGAAGATGGAACACTGCTCGCCAACGAGTTCGCGCCGCGGGTCCACAATTCCGGACACTGGACGCCGGAGGCATGCGCCACGGGCCAGTTCGAACAGCATATCCGCGCTGTCGCCGGTTGGCCGCTTGGCCCGGTCACGCGCTATCATGATATCGAGATGCTAAACCTGCTTGGCGAAGAAGCCCTGGTGCCGCCGGATGTCTTGTCGGTGGACGGGGTCCTGACGCTTTATGGAAAGCGCGAAGCCAAGCCCGGGCGCAAAATGGGGCATCTGGTCAGACGGCGGTCTTGAACGCGAACCGGCTATATCCGAGGAATGAGGCCAGCGTTGTAGTTCCGACCGCAATGACAATAGCAAGCGCCGGCGGAAAACCCGAAATGCTGATGAGCAGGATCGTGTAAATGGCGTAACTCAGGATCGCCGCCAGGATCGCAACGACAAAGTAACGCGCGCCTTCGCTGGCTTGGCTGGTGCGGCTGGCACCAAATGTCAGAGCACGATTGAGCCGCCAGGTCGTGACCATCGCGAACATGATGCCAAAGACGCGCGCGGTGAACGGATCGATGCCGCGATGGATGAGCAATAATGTGAGACCCGTATCGACGATGAAGCCGGTCCCACCGACGCCGGCGAATCGGGCAAACTTGCTCATTTGTGCTTTGCTCATCGTGTCCAGTCCCGGGCCGGGAAACTCAGGAATACCGAGCGTTTCGCTTCGGTGCGCGCGCGCGCCAGGCTATCGAGGATCAATCCGCAGACAGCCGAGATCGAGGCCATCATGACAAGGCTCGTGGCCAGAATTGCGGTGGGGAAACGCGGCACGAGACCAGTTTCGAAATAGGTCAGGAAGAGCGGCGCGGCGAGAATTCCGGCAAGCGAAACAAGCGCTAGTCCGATCGCGCCGAAAAAGGCAGCGGGTCGCGTTTCCTTGGCCAACATGGCAAACATGCCAAGGATCCGGAACCCATCTCTGAACGTCCGCAATTTCGAATGGCTATCATCCGGGCGGATGCCATAGTGCGTGGGCCGTTCGAGCGTGGAGATTCCCAGTTGACTGCAATGCACCGACATTTCCGTCTCAATCTCGAACCCGCAGGAGACGGCTGGGAAGGATTTGACGAAACGACGTGAGAACACGCGATAGCCAGAGAATATATCCGAAAACTGCTTCCCAAAAAGACGGCCATAAATCTTGTTGAAGATCTTGTTGCCGAACGCGTGCCCTCCGCGGCCCGCATCCTTGGTCACGTCGGCGCGGGTGCCAACGACCATGTCGACGTGATTGCGCTTGAGGAGCTCAATCAGCGTATTGGCGACAGTGGCATCATACGTGTCATCACCATCGACCATCAGGTAGATATCGGCTTCCACGTCAGAGAAGATCCGGCGCACGACATGGCCTTTGCCTTGGCGACGTTCAGATCGAACGATGGCGCCTGCATCGCGCGCGATCTGGGCTGTATTGTCGGTCGAGTTATTGTCGAACACATAAATGTCCGCGTCCGGCAGGGCGGCTTTGAAATCGGCGATTACTTTGGCAATCGTGACCGCCTCGTTGTAACACGGAATGGTCACGGCGATGCGGGGTTCAGCGGTGTCGCTCTGAACGTATGGATTGGACCCGTCAAAGGCGCGGCGCATCGATGAAGCCTTTCAGTAACCTCCCTATGCGATAGCGCGACTATACTTAAGGACGGGTAAGGCCCCGGGAGCAAATTACTAATGGCGTCTTCACACATTCGCCCTGCTGACGGGCTTATCAACGGTAAATGGATCGTCCGGGCTGTCGCAGCGGCGTTCGTGCTGATGCTGCTGCCCCGGGTCGCAGACGTGTTTGCCGGATGGATCCCGGATGCGGACGATTTGATGCGCTTGCAGCAAATCCGCGACATGCTCGATGGGCAAAGCTGGTTCGACGTTGATCAGGCCCGCTTGCTGACCCCGGAAGGCGGCGAGATGCATTGGTCCAGGCTTCCAGATCTGTTTATCGCAGGCCTGATCCTGGTGCTTCGGCCGTTCCTCGGAGAGGCCGCCGCAGAGTCGCTCGCGATTGGCGTGTGGCCGCTGATTTTGCTGGCCGCGGCGTTTACCTTTTTGACCCAGATCATGCAGCGCCTGCAGCTTAACAGAGCCGGTCAGGCATTTGGCCTGATCATCTTTGCCACCTCTGCTGCGGTGTTCAATTTCTGGCCGGGTCGGATCGATCATCACGGCTTTGTTGTTGTTCTCACTCTCGCCGGGTTTGCTGCAGTCCTGTCGCCCACGCTCAGCATTCGGTCTGGCATTGTGCTGGCGCTCTGCGTCACCGCGATGCTTTCGATTGCGCTGGAATCCTTACCTTATGTGGCAGGACTGATCGCGATTATGGGCCTGTTCTGGATCGTTCGCGGACATCTTGAGGGCGTACGTCTAGGCACATTCGGGGTCGCGCTGATCGTGTTCGCCTGCCTGTTTTACGTGCTCGATGCGCCGGGGTGGTCACCGGCGCGGTTTACCTGCGACGCCTATGGCACATCGCATTGGGCGGGTTTCCTGGTCGGGGGCGGAATGTTCATGCTTCTCGGTGTTTTCGGCGGAGCGCTTGGTACCTGGCGGTCGCGCCTTATTGCTGGCGCAGCCGCAGGCGCACTGACTCTGGCTGCGATCATCGCGGTCAATCCCGCCTGCCTCGCTGACCCGTACGCCACGGTCTCAGATTCAGTGCGGTTGTCTTGGCTCAACATGGTCGGAGAAGCCAAGCCGCTTTCTATCCTGATGATTGAGGAACCGGGCCGTGTCGTCTGGGTGTTCGGGTTCCTGGCCGCAGCAAGCCTCGCAACCGCCGCCATGATCTTCTCTGCCACGAAAGAGCAGCGAACCGCGCGGTTTGGGCTGGCGCTTCTATTTGCATTGTCGCTCATCACCACGATCTGGCAAATTCGCGGTCAGTCTTTCTCTCACGTTTTTGCGGCGATCGGGGCAGGCTGGCTGATTGGCATCCTGTTCGCGCGCTGGCGCGAAGCGGGTGGGGCGCCTGCGCTGCTTGCTGTGACCTTTGTCGTGATCTTCCTGTCGCCCATCACCTGGGAAACGGTTTCTCGCCAGGTTCCGAGCCAATTGGCACCAGCAAAGAATGTGGAATGTATCACACCATCCGCCTATGCCGGGCTCAGCGACGGGCCGATGCTTCGCATTCATACGCCCATCTATCTTGGTCCCCAGATCCTCGCACGCACGCCGCACGCGGTCTTTGTCGGCCCCTATCACCGCAACATTCAAGGCATGGAACGCTCGAATGAGGTGCTGATCGGACCGGCTGACCAGGCGCATGCGAAACTGCTCGACATGGGCGCGACCCACTTGCTGTTTTGCAAGGGGCTGCGCGAGACAACCCGATATGGTGAGATATGGCCGGATGGCCTCGCCGCGCAGCTGAACCGCGACGTTATCCCTGACTGGCTGGAGCCCGCCGACGGCCTGACCGCGACTGACGGCGTGGTCCGGCTCTACCGGATCAAACCGGAATAGGGGCCACGGGTTGCCGCCCCACGCCGTTGACCCCGAAACGGGTTTGCGGCAAAGGAGGCCATGACAAAACTAGAAAATACAAAAACCATAATAAGCGAGCTGGAAAAGCTCTATTCAGAAGCGGTCGATGCGCTTTGCTCCGCCCTTCAAGACTTCCTCCAAGACGGCAAGACACCTGACCCAGATGCCCGCGCGAATGGCGCATTCTGTTATCCGGAGCTCGTGATCGAGTACAATCCCGACGGACCACCGCCGCCAATCTCTCGCGCCTTCGGTAAAATGTCGGAAGCGGGCACCTACACGACCACAATCGCCCAGCCTGCATTCTTCAGCCGGTATTTGAGTGAGCAGCTCGAACTGTTGCTGCGCGACTATGAGGTTTCGGTCCATGTCCGGCGCTCGACCACGGAAATTCCCTACGCCTATGTCTGGGAGCAGGGCCAGGCCAACGGTCTCGATGAGATCAACCCGGCAGAACTTGCGAAATGGTTCCCGTCGCCGCAACTGTCTGACATTGGCGACGAGATCGCCGATGGCGAACTGTTTGCACCCTATGATCATCGCCCGCTGGCTTTGTTTGATGCCCCGCGAACGGACTTCTCTCTGAAGCGCCTGCAGCACTATACCGGTACACCGGTCAAGCACTTCCAGCGCTACCTGCTGTTCACCAACTATCACCGTTATGTCGATGCCTTTGTTGACTGGGGGCTGGAAGAGCTTCGCAATGGCGGACGATACAAGGAGCTGTCCGTCGCGGGCGGCCTGGTGGTTGATGGCCAGACCAAGGATGCGCGCGAACAGATTGACAACGCGCCGTGGCGCCGTTTCCAGATGCCGGCCTATCACCTGACCGCAGAAGATGGGTCCGGAATCACGCTGGTCAATATTGGTGTTGGGCCGTCTAACGCCAAGACGATCACCGACCATCTGGCGGTTCTAAGACCGGAATGCTGGATCATGGTAGGTCATTGTGGCGGTCTCCGTCACAGTCAGACGATCGGGGATTATGTCCTTGCGCACGCTTATTTGCGCGATGACCACGTTCTGGATGATGTGCTCTCGCCAGATATTCCGATCCCGCCGATCGCTGAAGTACAGGTAGCCTTGCAGGAAGCGGCGGCGGACGTGACCGGAGAGAGCGGTGAAACGCTCAAAAAGCGCCTGCGCACAGGCACGGTTGTAACCACCGATGACCGAAACTGGGAGCTGCGTTTCAGCGACAGCGCTCGCCGCTTCAACCAGTCGCGAGCCATCGCGATTGATATGGAAAGTGCCACGATCGCTGCCAACGGCTTCCGCCTGCGGGTGCCCTATGGCGTCTTGCTCTGCGTGTCCGACAAACCACTACACGGTGAGATCAAACTGCCGGGCGCCGCCAATAAATTCTACGAAAAATCGATCGGACAGCACTTGCAGATCGGCGTTGCGACGCTTGAAAAGCTCGCAAGCGAAGGGGCCGCCCTCCACAGTCGTAAATTGCGCGCGTTCGACGAACCGCCGTTCAGATAGGAGACCGTATGCAAGACCGGGTCAAAAGCTTCGAGAATGTCCGCAACTTTCGCGACTTTGGCGGATATCAGGGCGCCGACGGTGCCAGAGTACGGACAGGCGCGCTGTTCCGTTCGGCGCAATTCGGGGAAGCGAGCGAAGCCGACCTTGCGGCGCTCGAAACCTATCGCATCAAGATCCAGGCGGACTTGCGTCGTCCGGATGAACGTGAACGCCATGGCCATCGCTGGCCTGTCGAAGGTGTGACGGTTCTCTCCAGCGACCTCGGGCACGCGGCCCAGGCACCGCATGTCCGTTTCCTGTCGGAAGTCGCTGTGGACGCTCCGCAAGCCCGCGGCTGGATGGTTGATTATTATCGTGAAGCGCCTTTCAAGCCTCAGCATGTCGAGACGTTTTCAGCCTGGTTCTCCGCGCTCGCGGATCTGGATGAGGGCGACGCCGCAGTCGTCAATTGCGCCGCTGGCAAGGATCGAACGGGCATCCTCTGCGCCTTGACGCATCACGTTCTCGGCGTCGATCGGGATACGATTTTCGCCGATTACGAACTCACCAATGAAGCTGCCAATGTCGCTGAACGCCTGCCGGAAATGGCGCGCATGTTCAATCAGCATATCGGCAAGGATTTTGACGATGAGGTCTATCATCCCTTTGTCGGGGTGAGCGCCGAATTCCTTCACGGTGCCCTGGACGCCATCACCGAGCGCGCCGGTAGCCTGGACACATATCTGGCAGAAACCCTGGGCGTCGGCAGCAACGAAACGGACAGGTTGCGCGCGAAGTATCTTGTTTAGGATGGTCCAAAACTGACCCAAACTTTTCGTGAGCGGCTTGATTGGCTGCGGTGATCGTGCGTATCGGATAGCATGACTGATATCGTTCGATTGTGCGCCGTGCAGGCAGCGCCCGCCCTGTTTGATAAACAAGCCAGCCTCGAGATTGCGCTCAATTGGATCGACAGGGCGGCAAAAGAAAAACCTGATGTGATCGCATTTGGCGAGGCCTGGCTGCCTGGCTATCCTTTCTTCATCGACAGCCCATTGTCGGAAATCTGGTGGCAGGCCGCAGGAGAGCTGCTGAAGAACGGCGTGCGACTTGATGGCCTGGAAGTGAAAGCGCTCGGTAAAGCAGCGAAGCGCGCCGGGGCGGATATTGTCATTGGCGTCAATGAGCTCGATCCCCAAACGGAGGCGACGCTCTACTGCACCATGCTGACCATCGGCAAAGACGGAAATGTGTTGAACCGGCACCGCAAGATCAAGCCGACGCATCATGAACGATCAGTCTGGGGCGACGGTGACGCGAAGGGCCTGGTGCCGGTGCAACGCGACTGGGGCAGGCTCTCGAGCCTCAATTGCTGGGAGCATAATGCAGTTCTTCCCGCTTATGCCCTTATGGCGCAGGGCGTAGATGTGCACGTCGCCGCCTGGCCAGGGCGGGAGCCGGAAGAGGCGCCGAGCCAGCCAGTCTGGGCGCGGCAATTGCTGCTCAGCCGGGCCTTTGCCAGCCAGGCCGGAGCCTGGGTGATCTGCTCGGCCGGGCTCCGCATGCAGGAACATGTGCCTGAACGCTTTCAATCGCTCTACGAGTTTGAGCACAATGGCGGCGCGGCCATTATCGACCCCCGCGGCGAAGTCTTAGCGGGTTTGCTTAAAGATGAAGAGGGGATTCTGGTGGCAGATGCCGATCTGGCGCTCGCCAGGGCATGCAAAGTGGCGAGTGACCCCGCCGGGCATTATTCGCGGCCCGACCTCTTCAGGCTCGAGGTCGATGGCCGCGAAATCTATCCGGGAGACCGGGGTTAGCTGTCGCTCAGCTGGTCGGCAAACTTCTTGGCGAACCGGCGTGAAGCGCGGTTGGCATCGGTCCAGGTTCCGGACCCGATGACGTCTTGGATGCTGTTTTCAAACCAGCCATATTCTTGCGTGGCCAGCACGTTTCCGTCTGCGTCATAAGCCGTTCCCTCAAGCTTCATGCCACCGAGGGAGATGGAGCGAATGGGATCAAGACCCGGCCGGTCGCTCAATTGCTGAAACGTCGGGCGGTTCGGTTTTGCATTGACGATGACGACGTCCACACGGGCGGGCGCGACCCCGGCTTTGTTGAAAGCCCGGTCAAGATCTTCAATGATGTCCTCGGTCAGCGTTTCGCCTTCGCGCTCGCCGAAATTCTCGCTGAGTTCATCAGCGAAATCATCGCTGTACGTCACAGCGACTTCGGTTGCAGCAGCAGTGGGGAGGATCGCCAGAGCGCCAATGGCGGCAAAGATGGTCTTCATGGGCTTAGTCCTTTCCTGAATAGAACAGGATAGAATATAGGCGAAAATTCCATCCTGTTCCAATCACTTGCCTGAGAGCGTGGGTTAAATTGTGTCCACAAACACGATTTCGGCGTCCTCGATCCCGGTGAGTTTGAGGCTCGCAGCGCCGGTAATCGCAGCGGCGTCGCGGGCATTCAGGACCTCTCCGTTGAGCTCCACTGAACCTGCCGCAAGGACCAGGTATCCATAGCGACCTTCGTTCACCTGATAGTCCAGCGTTTCACCGGCTTTCAGGGTTGCCCCAAGCACAGCGGCATTCTGGCGGATCGGCAAAGCCCCGGTCTCACCGCGGCCGCTCGCCAGTACGGCCCATTCCCCGGACCGGTCGGCTTTGGGAAATTGCTTCGCGCCCCAATCCGGCTCACCGCCACTGCGCTCAGGTTCGATCCAGAGCTGGAACAGCGTCGTGTCCTCGCTCTCTGCGTTCCATTCCGAGTGTTGAACCCCGTTCCCAGCGCTCATTACCTGAACGTCGCCTGCTTCGGTTCGACCTTTATTGCCCATGGAGTCCTGGTGCGTGATCGCGCCGGTGCGGACATAGGTAATAATTTCCATGTCCCGGTGACCATGCGGCGGAAAGCCGGTGTCTGGCCGGATCGTGTCATCATTCCACACGCGCAGCTTGCCATGCCCCATACGGTCGGGGTCGTAATAATGCGAGAACGAGAAATGATAGTGAGCGTTCAGCCAGTCATTCTCAAAGGTTCCGAGGTCGGAAAAGCGTCTGATTTCAATCATGATTGCCTCCATAAATGTTGCGTTGCAGGCAAGATGGCTGTGTCAGGACCAGCCTTGTAGGGCGCGACACCTGAATTCAATTATGCAGAATGTGTATGGCTGGATCGATCAATCCAGCTTTTGCACGACGATATCCTTGAAGTGCACCCGGCTGTCCGGGTCGTGAGCCTGCAAGGCAAACGTTCCGGAAGAGAGGCGAATATCAGGATTGGGCCAATCGTCCGGCTGCGTCCACTGTACCAGCAACTCGCCGTTCACCCGCGTCGTGACCGTGCCATCCTCGACGCGGATGACATAGTCAAACCACTCGTCGTCTGCATGCGGCGCGGCGTCACGGGTGGCATAGGCATTTGAATCGAAGCCGAGCGCAGGCACCTCATTGTCTGTCGCGTAGACCCGTATATCGGCGATCGCATACAGGCTGCCCGTCTTGCGAAAGTCGTATTGCGTTGCATTAACCTGCGCTTCGAGGCCGACGCTCGGCCATCCGTCGGCTTGGTAGGTGGTGTGAAAATAAACACCGGAATTGGCGCCTGGCTTGGTCATGACTTTCAAGGACAGTTCGAAGTCCGTGAATTCTGTTCCGTGCTCGCCATCATAGAACAAATGAGCCCGCGGTCCTTCGGCGACGATCGCGCCGTCCTCGACGCGGAAACTATCCGGGTTCTCTGTTGTTAGCATCCAGCCATTGAGCGTGCTGCCATCGAAAAGGGTGAGCTTGTCCTGCGCATTCGCGGTCGGCGCATTCATTGTGCAGGCGCTGGCGACCAGAAGAGCAGTGCCGGCTCCGATCAGTCGTAGAGGCATTGTTGTGTTGTTCATCTGATTAAAGTCCTTCCGGCAGGTCGAGCCCCAGGTCATTCAGGGCGGATTGCAAGTGTTCGAGGGCTTCGTCTGTGGGGCCTGCATAATCCCCCATTGAGGGCTGATTTCCGATATAGCCCAGCCAGGCGCCGCCAGGTTCGGAGGCGAAATAGGCCGAGACGACGAGATTGCGGAACCGGTCAAACGCTGCAGCCTGTGGTTCCAGACCGTCTGCGACACGTCCGGACCACGCGATCTTATCAAGGGCATTCGTCTGCGCTTCCTCAGATGCAGTTGCGAAGGACGCGCCACCGCCGCCGCGAACGTCTCGTTCGAGCCATTCGAACATGGCGAAGAGGTTTTCGCGATCCGCCTGGGTCTGTTCGTAGGGGGAGGATACCCATTCATTGACGAAGTTCTGCAGCCCGAGGGCGCTGCCGGACGGCCGGCCATCCATGGACGGCACAACCAAATCGACCAGGGCAGAGACCAAATCCTTTTGGGCTGAGGTCATGGTCAGATCCCAGGGTGTGACAGGGTTCATCAGATCCGGGTCGGCCCCATAGGGTGTTCCGGATATCGGCTTGGGAACCCCGAGCAAAAGATCTGGACCCGCCGATGTCGGCGAAGGCGAACACGCCGCAAGCACGGGGGGTGCTCCAAGGCCGGCGAGCAGCCATTTCAGCGTTGTTCGGCGATCGGTTTCGGGAAGTCTATGCCTGATCATAGCGTGCCCTGCTTCATTTCATTCACCAGATGATCTGCCCCGCGCATGGCCAGCGTAAGGATGGACAGGGTTGGATTCTTGTGGGCCTTGGAGGCGAAGATCGCACCGTCCAGAATAAACAGGTTCGGCACATCCCAGGTCTGACCATAACTATTGGTCACCGAGTCTGCGGCGCTGGCACCCATTCGTGCTGTGCCGATCTCGTGGATGATCTCTCCGCCTGCGGCGATGGCGTCAGCGGGTGCTTTTACGTCGCTGACAACGCGGCCCCCCATCCGCTCAATGAGTTCGATTGAAGCCTGCTGCGCGTGGGCGACCTGACCATATTCGTGCTCGGTATGCTTGTAGTGGAACTTCAGGACGGGGATTCCAAACTTGTCTTTTTGCTCGGCATCGATCTCGGCGAAACAATTCTCATTCGGGATCATCTCGCCGCGCTGGGCGAAGTGGATGAAGCTGCCATAGTAGCGTCGCGCGGATTCCAGCGCGCTGCGTCCATACCCGTCAAGCCCGGCACCCCAGCCGACACCCGGCGCGCTGAACTGGGAATAAATCTCCAGATGATACCCTCTCGGGAAGTCGAGTTGTCCGGCGGCCTGTTCTTCGTAAAGCCAGAACGGGATGTAGACGTGCATGCCCATAGCGCCATCTTCATTGTAGCGCGGGCGATCTTCGAGGCCCGGGATCTGGCCGGTTATGCCGGAGCCAACCGTGTCCATCAGATTACGCCCAATCTGCCCCGATGAGTTTGCGAGGCCGCCACGATCTTTGGCGTTCGAGTTCAGCAGGATCCTGGCACTCTCAGCCGCGCTGGCAGCCAGGACAACCGCCCGGGCTCCAATGAAACGGTGCTCGCCAGTGGTTTTATCTATGTAGCGAGCGCCATTGGCATGTCCGTCCTCTCCGGTGGTGATTTCGTAGACCATGGCGTCGGTCGTGATAGACAGTCTGCCGGTCTCGCGCGCCCACGGCAAAAGCGACGTCGTTGTCTGGAACGCTGCGCCAATATTGCACCCTCGCCCGCAATCCGTGGCCCAGAAACAAGGGGAACGCCCATCGCCCGGATCTCGTGTCAGGACAGCACGTCGCGCGGGTACGCAAGGAATTCCGATATCGGCTGCGGCGGCAGCTGCGAATAGTTCTGGTACGCGCGCCTTCGGTGGGGGTTGCAGGACCCCTGCGCCGCTATCGGGGTGATTGGACAGGCCAGAATTGACCCCATAGACCCCGATCAGCTTTTCAGTCCGGTCATACCATGGTGCGAGCTCTTCATAGCTGATGGGCCAGTCAAACCCGAGGCCGTCGCGGGATTTCGGCTTGAAGTCATACTCGCCCATGCGGAATGAGTTGCGAGCCCAGTGATTGGTCCGGCCACCCAGCATCCGGGTGCGCCACCATTTAAATTCTGATCCTTCGGCTGCTGAATAAGGCTCGCCATCAATATCCCACCCACCATCGATGGTCGCGTTGTAAAAGCCGAAATCCTTGTCTGGCGTTGACGTGCCGAGCAGAGGGGCGTCACGGTTCTCGGAGAACATCGGGGTTTCAGCCGCAGGATCGTAATTGCGTCCCGCTTCCAGCATATGCACCTTGACCCCGGCCTTTGTGAGCACATAGGCAGCCATGCTGCCGCCAGCCCCCGACCCGATCACGAGCACGTCATGCTCATGGTCTGTCATCTCGGCGTCTCCTCCCTCTTTTTGAGGAGACTACTGACCAAAAGTGGATGGGGGCAAGGGCAATCCTTGAGATGTCCGGATTTCGTCCGGGCCAACGAAAAAACCCCCGCCAGAAGCGGGGGTTTCTCTCAAGGGGAACCTGTGCGTTGGGTTCCAGGGAGATTTGGGACCTATTGGATCCGGACGGAAGCGCCGCTGGATGTGTCCTTGGTGACATCTGACGGATTACCGCTGACCGTGATCGATGAGCCGCTCGAGGCATCGACATCGACTCGGCTCGATGCGTAGACGCGGATAGACGAACCGCTTGAGGCATCGACATCTGCGCTGGTGCATTCCAGCTTCTGCAAGGACACGCTGGATCCGGATGATGCGTCGAGATCCAGCGCCTGGCAGGCCCCTTCAATGCTGACCGACGAGCCACTTGAAGCGTCGACTTCCAGATCGCCGGCGACGATGCTGCCTTTAAAGGAGGACCCAGACCCTGTGTCTATGGAAGAAAGATTCGGCGAAGCTGCGTAGACGGTCAGGCGAGGGCCACGACGGCCCCAGCTGACGCCCGGCTTTTTCTTGGCAACCAGCGTGTCGTTATCGACCTTGATTTCAACTTGCTCCCAGCTGCCACGCTCGAGCTTGGCTGTGACGGATGCATTAGGGTCCTGCGTGTAGACCACAGAGATCCCACTGCCGACATCTACTTTGCTGAAATTGCTGGTGCCGAAGTCACGCGTCTCAGGGGACGAGACGCCTTCATATTCCTCGTCATCGCCATTGGCGCGCATGACCCAGACATTGCGGCGTTCGGCGCGGGCGGCTTCCCGCTCAACCTGAGCCTGGGCGCGTTCCGCCAGACGCTCTGCGTGCTCGGCTTTGAGTTCAGAGCGTTCAACCATCAATTCAATATGGTTTTCGAGATTCTCGGCGTGGAGCTCAGCCCAGCGTTCAATGTGGGGCTCCATCTGTTCAGTCCAGGCCTCAGCGCGCTCCTCGACGACGTCACCCCAGACTTCCATTTCCTCGCCCCAGGCTTCCATTGCGGCTTCCCATTCGGCGAACGCCGGAGAATCTTCCATGGCTTCGAGGGCGGCGAGTTTCTCGGTGTCAAACTCGAAATGGAAGCTGTTGCCATCCTGCTCGAAGATCATTCCCTCAAACCCGGGAATAGCTGGCATCTCAGGCATTGGGGGCATTGGTGGCATGTCGGCCATGTCGAACGAGAAGGTCTCTCCATCCACGGTGAACGCGAAGTTCATATCCGTCAGATCGTCCAGAACGATTACTTTGCGATTCTCGTTATCGGCGAGTTGCTCTTCTTGCGGAGCACCATCGAGTTCCTGAGCCACGGAAGAGGTGCAGGATGCGGTGGCAAAAATCGCACCGGCGCCGAGAGCAACAGCGAGCGTGCCTCCCATGAGCCGGCTGCGCAAAGTGGGAGTGGGATGCGTCATCATTATTAGTCTTTCTTTTATGGGATGAGCGAGGGTCAGGCTCGCCGCAGCGATGCGACGATCTGACGGACGGGCAAGGCGCGCGGCCTTGACCAGGGTCCGGCCATAGGCGGCAGGAGACAGTTTCGCACGGGCGATCACATCGGCATCACAGGCCGCTTCCTGATCGGTGCGGAAGGCTTTCAGGGCGACATGC
>JANSXJ010000582.1 GCA_024743015.1 Hyphomonas sp.
AAGGCCATGTTCCATTTTCGTTGGGCGCATGAAGCGGACTGGAAAAATGCCGGGCCGCTCCTGGTCTATTGGGGCATGAACACCGCGCCGCCGGAAATGGCGGAGCAGTTTGCCGCCCAGTTCACCAAGCGCCAGATAGATCGACTTTATGTGGTGGGCTCGAACGAGGTCACGGCTGAAACAATTGAGAGCTCTTATACCCGCCTAATCGAAATTCTCGATGCGCTGATCGCGCGTAAAGGTTTCGTCCTCGGCGCCCGTCCCTCTTCTGCGGATTTCGCCCTGTTTGGACAGCTCACCCAACTGTCCGTCGTCGAACCAACATCCGCCGCGATTACGCGAAACGTCTCGCAAAGAGTGCGCGCTTGGGTCGACCTTATGGAAGACCTGTCCGGAGTTGCGCCGAACGAGGATGACTGGTTCTCAGCGGAAGAGGCGCAAGAGGCGCTCGCACCCTTGCTGGCCGAGATCGGGCACACCTATGCACCGGCAATGGTCGCGAATGCAAAAGCGGTGATGGCGGGCGATGCGACGTTCGACACAGAGATTGACGGACGTGCATGGACGCAGCCGACATTCAAATATCAGGCAAAATGCCTGCAATGGTTGCGGGAAGCTCATACGGCCTTGTCCGACAATGAACGCGGTGCGGTAGACGCGATGCTTGCCGGTTCTGACTGCGAACAATTGTTCGCATAGCGAGGATCGTATGTGGAAGAAACTCACCCTGGGCGTATTGATTGTCGTCTTGATAGGCGCCGGTCTCGCCTGGCTCAATCGCGCCGCCATACTAAGCGAAATCGTTTTGAACCGCGCCAAAGCCAACCGGGTCGACGTGGCACCGCATCAACCGGTGGTCTGGGATCAGGGCCCGGTGGAAACGACCGGTTCGGCGGAAGACCAACCTCCGAACATCGTGTTCATTCTGCTCGATGATTTCGGATACAATGACCTCTCGGCGTTCGGCGGCGGTGTCGCAGATGGCCTGGTCCCAACGCCAAACATTGATCGCCTCGCGGCAGACGGCGCCATCTTCAGCCAGGCCTACGCCGGTACCGGCACCTGCGCCCCATCGCGGGCCATGCTGATGACGGGCCGCTATCCAACCCGCACAGGGTTCGAGTTCACTCCGACACCAGACGGCATGAGCAATGTCATCGCAACCATCTCCAATGGAATGGACCGCGGGGCGCTGCCCAGGGTCAAACCCAATCAAGACGTCTCCGAAGGCGCAATCGGCTTTGATGATCAAGGCCTGCCTGGATCCGAAATCACCATTGCCGAACTCTTGCAAGACCGCGGCTATCACACAGTCCATATTGGCAAATGGCATCTTGGCCGGCGCGCAGACTTCCTGCCGAACGCGCAAGGCTTTGACGAAAGCCTATTCATGGAAAGCGGCCTCTACCTTGCCGAAGACGATCCGAACAGTGTGAACGCTAAGCTCGATTTCGACCCCATAGACAAATTCCTCTGGGCCGCGCTTTCATATGCGGCGTCTTTCAATGGCGGTGAACCATTTGAACCCGGTGGATACCTGACCGACTGGTGGACGGATGAGAGCCTGAA